>JBBSSC010000119.1:0-6651 GCA_038242465.1 Propionibacteriales bacterium
CGTGACCTGCAGGAACTTCGCGGCGTTCGCGGCGATCATGATTCGCGAGTCTACGGTGATGAACTCGGGTCCAAACAACGAGGTCCTCCAACAAGTCGTGAGGTGGTCAGCGGTCGAGGTGCTGCGGGCGGACGAGCTCGCCGTACTGATCGGGCTGCCGGGAGTCGAAGACCCCCAGCTCGTACTCGCCGGGCGTGATGACGAGTCGCTTGTGGCGCGCGAGCGACAGGTCGACCGTTGCCGAGAAGGTCCCCGTCGCGTCGAGCGCGTCGAGGATGACGCCGCCGTCGGGGCCAATGATCTGGCTGCGACCGAGGTACTGCACGCCAGCCTCCTCGTCGGCGCGGTCGGCGACGGCCAGGAATAGCAGGTTCTCGAGCGCTCGCACCCGGGTGACGTGATCGGCCAGGAATGTTGCGTGCATCGGCCAGGCCGTGGGCATCGCGATGATGTCGGCACCCTGCAGCGCGACCTCGCGGGCCGACTCGGGGAAGCGCAGGTCGAAGCAGATCATCATGCCGACATTGCCGAACGGCGTCGTGACGACGCGGGGTGCGCGATCGTGGCCCGGGCTGACGTAGCGGTCGGCACCGAGGAACGGCAGGTGCTGCTTGCGGTACTTGCCGAGCATCCCTGTGGGGCCGTAGATCGCGGCCGAGTTGTAGATCTCGTCGCCATCGCTCTCGATGAAGCCCATGACGGTGTGCACGCCATGCTCGGCGCTGGCTTTCGCCACGGCAGTGAGTGCCGTGTCGCCCAGGGTGAGGGCTGAGCGCCGGGTTTCGGCGGCGGAGTCGAACAGGTAGCCGTTGAGATAGGTCTCGGGGAAGATCAGCAGGTCATCGCCGCGACGGCCCGATAGGGCGATCTCTTCGACCGCCCGGCGCGTGTTGGCGGCAACGTCTGCCACTGTCGCCGGCTGCTGCGCGACGGCGATCTGCGCTGGCATTGGTGCCTGAACCGACATGATTTCCCGCCCTTCAGTGGCTCGATTGACGCTTTGATCCTGACATGCTGCATGCAACATGTCAATGATGCAAAAAGTGCGGTTTTGTTATTGACATGCTGCATGCAGCATGACATTGTCAACCGAGTTCGAAGGGATATGACCATGAGCAACATCACGATTTTGACGGGTGCCGGCGGAGGCATCGGAGCTGAGACGGGACGCCTCCTGGTGACCCGTGGACACGCCGTTGCGCTGCTTGACCGCAGCCCCGCCGTGCACGATGTCGCAGCCGCGATCCGCGATGCGGGGGGCCGAGCCATCTCAGTCGTCCTGGACGTCGTCGACGAGGCAGCCGTTGAGGCCGCAGTGCGTCAGACACACGATGAGCTGGGTGTCGTCACGGGGCTGGTCAACTGCGCCGCGACCATGACGACCGGGCCGATCACCGAGACAACGTTGGAGGACTGGAACCGGGTCATGGCGGTCAACTCGACCGGCACGTTCCTGACCTGCAAGCACGTCATCCGCTCGTTCGTCGCTAGCGGCACTGCCGGGTCCATCGTCAATCTCTCCTCGATCTCGGGCTGGGTCGGTCTGCCGAATCAGCCGGCCTACTGCGCGTCCAAGGGCGCCGTGGTGCAGCTGACGCGCCAGATCGCATCGGAGTTCGCTCAGCTGGGCATCCGATGCAATGTCGTCAGCCCCGGATCGGTCGAAACCGATCAGCTGCGCGGTTACCTGGCGGCGCAGAGTGATCCGGCGGCCGCCGAGCAGGCACTGATCGACGGGCACCCCGTCAAGCGGATCGCCGCAGCCGCCGAGATCTCCACCGCGATCGCGTTCTTGCTGAGTGCCGAAGCGAGCTTCGTGACAGGCGCCGACCTGCCCGTCGACGGCGGCTTCACCGCAGTCTGACCTTCCGGTCTGGTCCGTACTTCCTGCAACCACGTCTGAAAGGCATCACTCGTGTCCACCGATCTTCGCGCGCCGTCCGCCAGCGGCCCCGCCACGGGGCCCGCCGCGCCCCGGCCGTTCGCGCGCCTCATCCCTCGGGGCCCGTTCGTCCCGGTGTGGGGCATGGCCGTGGTGCTGTTCGCCATCAGCCCGTTGCTCGCACCCGGCAGCCTGTCCTCGTCCTCACTGGACTCGATGCTGCCGTTCGCGGCCGTCCTGGTCATCGCCTCGCTCGGTCAGACCCTGGTTATCACGCAGGGCGGTATTGACCTATCGGTTCCCGGCGCTATGGCGCTCTCTGCCGTGTTCGTGACCAAGATCCCCGAGCAGACCGGCATGCCGCTGTGGCTGGCCGTGGTGCTCGGACTCCTGGCCGGGATGCTCGGCGGTCTGATCATCGGCCTGGTCGTGGTCCGGTTCGGTATCGCGGCCTTCGTGGCCTCGCTCGCGATGAACTCGATCCTGATCGGCGTGGTGCTGCATGTGTCCGAGGGATTCCCGGGCTCGGCTGACCCATCGTTCTCCGACTTCGCGGTCGGTTCGGTGCTCGGAGTGCAGAATCTAGTGATCATCGCTGTGCTGTGCGTCATCGCGCTCGGACTCGTCCGCAGCCGTACCGTCAGCGGCCGCCGGTTCTGGGCCGTCGGCGCCAGCGCGCCAGCAGCGCACCTGCTGGGCATCCGCGCGACGGCCTATCAAGTCGGCGCATACGCAGTGGCGGGTCTGTTCTACGCCTTCGCAGGTCTCCTGCTGGCCGGCTATCTGCGGACGCCGGACATCCTGCTCGGCAACACGTACCAGCTCTCGACGATCGCTGCGGTCGTCCTGGGCGGCAGCCTGCTGACCGGAGGCATCAGCAGTGCCGCCGCCACGGCAGTCGCTGCGCTGTTCCTGACGCAGCTCAACCAGGTCGTGCTGGCCGCTGGAGCGGACACGTCGATGCAGCTGCTCGTCCAGGCCATTGTCCTGGCACTCGCGGTCGTGCTGAGCCGGCTTCCCCTGCGTCGCCTCGTGCGGCTCAAAAATTCCTGACCACCCCCGTTTCCCTCACCAGCACGGTCCCCCACCACAAGGAGAATGTCGATGTTTACCAAGCACCCCCGAGGACTCGCGATCGGCGCGTCCCTCGTGGCCGGACTGCTGGCGCTGTCCGCCTGCGCGTCCACCGAGAGTGACTCCGACGGCGGAGTCGAGAAGGTCTACTCCGACGAAGCCCGCACGGGCGACGTCTCGGAGCTCCGCTCGATCGAGGACTTCTGTGGCGACAAGCCGCTGAAGGTCGCTCTGGCCGACGGCACCGGCGACAACGCGTTCCGCAAGACGGCCCGCGCCGAGTTCGAGGACGAGGCCGCCAAGTGCTCGAACCTCACGTTGCTGCCGTACGCCGATGCGCAGAACAACCCGCAGAAGGCCATCAGCGACATCAAGGGTCTCGTGGCCAAGGGCGCCGACGCGATCGTCGTCTTCCCCGACGCCGGTGAGGCGCTGCTGCCGACCCTGCGCGAGGCCACCAAGGCCGGCGTCGCCGTCGTGCCGTGGACTGCCAACCCCGGTGGAACCGTCGGCACCGACTACACGACATTCGTCGGCCACAACACCGTCAACGACGGCAAGACCTGGGCCAAATGGACGTGTGAGCACCTCGGCGACAAGGGCGGCAACGTCCTGTTCCTGGGCGGAACGCCCGGCAACACGCAGAGCATCACGGAGCTCAAGGGCATCGAGTCCGAGTTCAAGGACAACGCCAAGTGCGCCAACGCCAAGTTGCTCAACAGCCCGGGCAAGCCGATCGACACCAACTGGAACCCAGCTCAGACGCAGAAGGTCGTGTCGGGCCTGCTGACCAAGTACCCCACGATCGACGCGGTCATCACCGACTCGGGTGACGGCTCGCTTGGCGGCATCCGCGCGTTCAAGTCGGCCAAGCGCAAGCTCCCGCTGTGGACGGCCAATGACCTCAACGGCTTCGCCTGCACGTCCCAGACTGAGAAGGCGGCCCAGGACGACTTCAACGTCATGACCGTCTCCAGTCGTACGTGGATCATCCGCCTGGCTCTGCGCAAGGCCGTCGCGGCCAAGCAGGACATCAAGAACGACGAGCCCGAGATCATCAACATCCCGATCTATGAGGACAGCTTCGACAGCTCGAAGCCGCTCAAGTGCGATCCGGCTCTGCCGAGCAGCGCGATCTCCTCGGCCGAGCTCGACGCGGACCAGCTCAAGAAGCTGTTCAGCTGATCTGACGGGACCGTGGCCGCCGTCCGCGGCCACGGCCCCGCCTCTTCTTTACCTAGGAGCACATCGTGAATTCGACCCAAGTACGCCTCTCGATGCAGGGCGTCACCAAGCGCTATCCCGGCGTCGTTGCACTCGATGGCGTGAGCTTCGAGGCGTTTGCGGGGGAGGTTCACGCCCTCGTCGGCGGCAACGGCGCAGGCAAGTCGACGCTCATGGCTGTCGCCTCCGGCGCGATCACGCCCGATGAGGGAACTATCGAGATCAACGGCCAGCGTCTGGCCCACATCTCGCCCGTGGCGGCCCGCGACCAGGGCCTCGCCATCGCATTCCAACACCCTGCTCTGCTGCCCGATCTGACGGTGGCTGAGAATCTCGCCCTGTCAGTGCCCGAGGATAAGCGCCCCGGCTACTCCGATCTGCAGGAGTGGACCCGGACCAAGCTCGAGCCGATGGGCATGCCGATCTCGCCCACCGCGCGCGTCTCGTCGTTGACGCTGGCTGAGAAGCAGGCCATCGAGATCTGCGGCGCACTTGCGTGCGATCCCGATGTCGTGATCTTCGACGAGCCCACCGAAGCATTCATGAATGAAGAGACGCTGCGTCTGTTCGAACGCATCCGCGAGCTTGCTGCACGCGGTGTCGCCGTCATCTACATCAGCCACCGGCTGCCCGATGTCATGGCGCTAGCCGACCGTTTCACGGTGCTGCGCGATGGCCAGGTGCGTGGGCGATTCGTGTCCGGTGAGGTCACCGAGCAGGACATCATCACCGCCGTCGCCGGCCGCAAGGTCGAGGCGTTGTTCCCGGCCAAGGCCGCTAATCTCGGCGAGACGGTCCTGAGCGTCGACGTCCGCTCGCGTGAGCTCGACCAGATCCGCCTGGACGTCCATCGCCACGAGGTCGTCGGCCTGGCTGGTGTCGAGGGCAACGGCCAGCGTGAGTTCATCCGCATCCTCGGTGGTGCTGCGTCCAGCACGGGCACTGTGTCGGTCGAGGGCGCCTCCGTCGATGTGTCGAGCCCCGGGCGTGCCCGCAAGGCCGGGATCGTGCTGATGCCGCAGGAACGGCACATCGAAGGTGTCGCCACGGTGCACTCGGTGCGCGAGAACCTCACAGTTGCGGCGACAGGCAAGACCGCGCGCGCCGGCATTATCAACCGCGGTGCCGAGAACCGCCTGGTCGAGAGCGAGATCCGCACGCTCGGCATCAAGACGGCCTCGCCGGAGGTCGCGGTCTCGACGCTGTCGGGCGGTAACCAGCAGAAGGTCTCGCTCGGACGTGCACTGCTGTCCGAGCCCACGGTGCTGTTGTGCGATGAGCCGACCCAAGGCATCGATGTGGGCGTGCGCTCCGATATCTACCACCGCCTGCGCGACAAGGCCGAGCGCGGCGTCCCGGTCGTGGTGCTGAGCTCCGACAATGTCGAGCTGTCCGGACTGTGCGATCGCGTGCTGGTGTTCTCGCGCGGCCGTGTCGTGGCCGAGCTGGTAGGTGACCAGATCACAGACCATGCGATCACAGAGGCATCCCTGACCGCAGGTGGCGAGGACCACGCGATCCAGTCAGACGAAGTGCGTCGCAAGAACTCCTGGCTGACCCGGATGCTGGGCAGTGAGCAGGGGCCGAGCGCATTCCTCATCGCAGCGACGATCGCCCTGGTCGTCGTAGGCGCGATGGACAGCGACCGCTATCTGTCGAGTTTCAACATCTCCAGCTCCCTGGCGCTGCTGGCACCGCTGTTGTTCATCGCAGCAGGCCAGCTCATGGTCATCATGACCGGAGGCATCGATCTGTCGGTGGGGCCGCTGTCCGGCACGCTGGTCGTGATCGCCTCGTTCTACGTGACGGCCGATCTGGGTGGCGGATGGTGGGTGCTGGGCCTCGTATTGATGGCCTTGTTCGCGGTGCTCGTCGGCCTCGTGAACGGCTCGCTCGTGCGATTCGCGAAAGTCAGCCCGGTCGTCGCGACCCTCGTGACGATGACGGCTCTGCAAGGACTCTCGCTCGTCATGCGCGACACGCCCGGTGGCACTATTGCCGAGCCCGTCACGTCGTTGCTCAACGCCACGATCGGCCCGGTGCCGTGGGCCGTCGTCGTCGGCGCGCTGTTGCTGGTCGGCCTCGAGCTTGCATCGCGGCGCACCCGTGCTGGCCTGCGCCTGCGTGCCTCCGGCTCGGATGCCATCGCGGCACACAAGCGGGGCATCCCGGTCACCCGCGTGTACCTGCTGGCGTACGTCGGCTGCTCGCTCTGCACATTCCTCGGCGCCCTGATGCTGATGGCGCAGATCGGCGTCGGCGATCCGACCGCCGGCACGTCCTACACGCTCGTGAGCGTCACGGCCGTCGTCCTCGGCGGCGCGTCGGTGTTCGGTGGCCGCGGAAGCTTCATCGGCGTCCTGTTCGGTGTCTTCCTGGTGCAGATCACACAGACCACAGCGACCTTCATCGGTCTGTCGCAGGCATGGCAGTACTGGCTGCCGGGCCTGATGGCGCTGGGTGCCTGCGCA
>JBBSSC010000120.1:0-6607 GCA_038242465.1 Propionibacteriales bacterium
ATCCCATCCCCCACAGGGCGTGGGTCGTTGGAGATCGCACTGGCTCAGCTCAGAGAGCACGCCACGCGCATAGGCGGCCGCCAGCTCGAACAGCTCGCCTTTCTCGTGGATGGGGCTTGGGGTTGAGGTAGTGCAGGCGCTCCCGCCCGTGCCGCACCGCGCACCCTCTGAGGTGAGCGGTGCGCTGGCGTCCAGAGCCGTGGACGCCAGCGCACCGCGTCTGCGGGGTGACGGGACTCTTTCGCGACGTGCAGATATCATATAGAGTTTGACGATCGGCGCTGATGTCGCGCCCCTGAAGAAGAGGATCATCGTGACCCGTCTCTCACCCGCGCTTGCAGCCGTCATTGTCGGCTCCAGCACAGCGCTCATCGTCGGAAGCGTGGGGGCCACTGCTGCCACTCCGACCGACCCGGCAAGCCCAGCCACGTTCGCCCGGATCAACGTCGACTCCAAGCTGGCCGGCGCTGCCTTCACGGTTGCCGGCGATGTGTTCGGCAACGGCAAGCAGGATCTGGTCGTGTCGGCGTTCGGCGCCTTCACCGGCAGCGGGCAGACATCGGTGCCCCCGGCCGCGGGCACCGTGCAGATTTACCGGCCAGGCGCCAACCTCAAGCAATGGACCAAAGTGCCGGTCGTGGCCGAGAGCGACGCCATCACCTTCCCGAACCAGCCCACCCTCGCCGATGTCAATGGTGATGGCGCGATCGACGTGATCGTGCCCGGTGGCTACTTCTTCGACACCTACTCGCCGGCCCCGAGCGTGCCGCCGAAGAATCGTGGCTCGGTCACGTGGTGGGAGAACAAGGGCCCAGGCAATGCATTCGTGCGCCATGACGTCATCACTGCCAGCCCGTTCTCGTATCACGCCGTCCAATTCGCCGACTTGGACGGCGATGGGATCAAGGACATGGTCTCCACCGGCGAGCAGGGCAAGGCACCCCAGAGTGCCGCGGACGATCTGGTCGAGATGCACTATTTCAAGGGCCGGATCACTGCCGGAGTGCGGGCTTTCGACGCTCCAGTCGTTTTGGGCACCAACGGCGGCAGCCTGCCCGTGGTGTCCGACGTCGATCACGACGGCAAGCTAGACATCGTCTCCGCGCAGTACTTCGGCACCTCGCAGCCGTCCTTCCTCTGGTACAAGCAAGTTGGTACGCCCACGGCAGGTGCGCTGACCAGCGCCAACTTCGAGATGCACGCGATCTCCTCGCTGCAAGGAGCCGGTTTCCAGATCAAGCTGGTGCCGAATCTGCGCGGCGACGGTGTCGATCGTTGGGTCGGCACAAATCACCTCTCGCACCCCTATACGGCCCCCGAGGGTGGGGTCTTCGAGTTCAACCCAACGGCGGCCATCACCCAGCCGTGGACGCCGACTACGCTCGCGGGCCCGTTCTCACCCCGCCCGACCTTCGGGCAGGCGGCGCCGGGTGTCTTTGGCAGCGGTGACCTCGACGGCGACGGCGATGTCGACCTAGCTGTCTCCGGAGACGGCGACCGGCGTCTCTTCTGGGTCGAGCAGACCGGCAGTGGCCAGTTCGTCACCCATGTGCTCGAAGACTACGACGCCACCACCACCTCCGTTCTTGGCATGGGGCAGGCTGGCGGCGCCGTCGTGGCCGACCTGGACGGCGACGGCTCCAATGAGATGGCCTTCAGTTCGTTCGATCAGAACACTGTGGCGGTTTACGCGCGCAGTGGGGGAGGCGCCGCCGCGCCTGTATCGCCTGCCGCACTGACGGTTGCGGGAGCCGCGACTGTAACTGCCGGTGCCCGCACCACACTCACGGTCGACCTCACTGGCTCGACCGGCACCGCAGCCCGTTCGGCGCAGGTCAGCTTCGCGGCCGCTCGCACGGGCGCCGTCACGAGTCTCGGCGCGATCAGCCTTGCCCCAACCACGACGGCAGGTCGTTTCACCGGGTCGATCCGGGTGAGCTCCACTGAGTCCGGTACCTACGTGGTGACCTCGGGTGCCGCTTCGGCATCTACCGCCATCACGACCGGCACCAGGATCAACAACTTCAGCACCAAGACAAAGAGGCTGAAGAAGAAAGCGACGATCAAGGACACCATTACGGTTCGTCCAGGCTTTGGGCGAAAGGTCCAGCTGCAGAAGTGGTCCTGCGCGGCATCCGCGCCCAAGTGTGGCTGGACGACCGTCTCCACCTATCGCCTCAACAGCAAGAACCGGGCGACAGTGGCGATGAGGGCGCCGAAGGGCACGTCGTTCTGGCGCATCTCGGCGCCGGCGACGAAGGCTGGTTCGGCTGCCGTCACGAAGAGCCGCACCATCAAACGGTAGTTCCGTCACGCTCTGGGAGTGCCACGGTCACCTGGTGATCGTGGCACTTCTGTCTCGGCTGTGGAGTTAAAAATCGCCATCTAGTGAGATGCGGGTCTCACCGAGTGGTCGGATCATGTGACGAACAGATAACGTTCGCCGGATGAGTGTCGTCGGAGTAGTAACTGAGTCGAACCCCGGTGAGACCCGTGTGGCTGCCACACCTGAGACGGTGGGCAAGCTGATCGGGTTGGGGTACCAAGTGGTCGTCGAGTCCGGCGCGGGCGTGAAGTCTTCGTTCACGGATGCCGCATATGTCGAGGCGGGTGCCACGATTGGCACGACGTTGCAGGTGTGGGGCAGCGACATCGTGTTCAAGGTCAACGCCCCGAGCGTGGGCGAGATTAGTCAGCTCGCCGATGGCGCGACCCTGGTCAGCATCATCAGTCCGGCGCTGAACCCCGAGCTCGTCGAGCAGCTCTCCGCGCGCCCCATCACAGTCCTGGCGATGGATGCCGTTCCGCGCATCTCGCGTGCGCAGTCGATGGACGTCTTGTCGTCGATGGCTAATATTGCGGGCTACCGCGCCGTCGTCGAGGCCGCGAATGTCTTCGGACGCTTCTTCACGGGTCAGATCACGGCTGCGGGCAAGGTTCCGCCAGCCAAAGTTCTCGTCGCGGGTGTCGGCGTCGCCGGCCTCGCCGCGATCGGCACGGCCAACAGCCTCGGCGCGATCGTCAAGGCCACGGATCCGCGTGCGGAGGTCGCCGACCAGGTCAAGTCGCTGGGCGGCGAGTACCTCGCGGTCGAGGTCGAGACCGAGCAGTCCACCGACGGCTACGCCAAGGCGACGAGCGAGGCATATGACGCCCGCGCCGCACAGATCTACTCGGAGCAGGCCGCCGACGTCGACATCATCATCACGACGGCTCTGATCCCGGGACGCGCTGCGCCGGTGCTAATCACCGCTGCGGATGTCGCGTCGATGAAGTCCGGTTCGGTTATCGTCGACATGGCCGCCGCCAATGGTGGCAATGTCGTCTGTTCCGTCCCCGGTGAAGCGATCGTGACGCCCAACGGCGTCACGATCATCGGCTACACCGATCTGGCCGGTCGCCTGCCCACGCAAGCCTCGCAGCTGTACGGCACCAACCTGGTCAACCTGATGAAACAGCTGACCCCTGCCAAGGACGGCCAGCTCATCCTCGACTTCGAGGACATCGTCCAGCGCACCATCACGGTCGTCCGTGCTGGCGAGACCACGTGGCCCCCGCCCCCGGTGCAGGTGTCTGCCGCTCCCGCAGCTGCTCCGGCCGCCGCGATCGAGCCCAAGCCAGTCAAGGAGCCGATGCCGGCCAACGCCAAGCTCGGCCTCATCGGCCTAGGCATCCTGGCGCTGTTCCTGGTCAATGCCTTTGCCCCGGATCCGCTGCCGCAGCACTTCACGGTGCTGGTGCTCGCGATCGTGATCGGCTACTACGTCATCGGCAAGGTGCACCACGCGCTGCACACGCCGCTCATGTCCGTCACGAACGCGATCTCCGGGATCATCGTCGTCGGCGCCATGTTGCAGATCGCCTCTGACGACACCGCCATCCAGGTGCTGTCGTTCATCGCGATCCTGCTTGCCAGCATCAACGTCTTCGGCGGATTCGCCGTGACCCGTCGCATGCTCAGCATGTTCTCGAAGGGCTGAACACGATGGATTCCTTCAGTATCGCTACCGCGGCCTACATCGTCGCCTCACTGCTGTTCATCCTGTCGCTGGCAGGCCTGTCCAAACATGAATCGGCTTCGCAGGGCGTCCTGTTCGGCATCGCCGGCATGGCCATCGCGTTGGTCGCGACCTTCGTCGTCGTCGCTGACGTCGCTGACACGACAGCCGTCGTCCTCCTGCTGGTCGCAGTCGCGATCGGCGCGGCGATCGGCCTGTGGCGGGCGCGCGTCGTCGAGATGACCGGCATGCCCGAGCTCATCGCGCTGCTGCACTCGTTCGTCGGTCTGGCGGCCGTGCTGGTCGGCTGGAACGGCTACCTCGAGACGCGCGACGCGCCGCACGATCTGCCTGGCGACGCCGGAACCCTGCTCGACATCCACAACGCCGAGGTCTTCATCGGCGTGTTCATCGGTGCCGTGACGTTCACGGGCTCGATCGTGGCGTACCTGAAGCTCTCGGCCAAGATCAAGTCCAACCCTTTGATGCTGCCGGGCAAGAACTACATCAACCTCGGCGCCCTCGTGGTGTTCGTCGCGCTGACGGTCTGGTTCGTCATCACGCCCAACCTCGGTCTGCTGATCGCTGTCACGGTCGTCGCGCTCGCGCTCGGCTGGCACCTCGTCGCGTCGATCGGAGGCGGCGACATGCCCGTCGTCGTCTCGATGCTCAACTCGTACTCGGGTTGGGCCGCCGCGGCATCGGGCTTCCTGCTCAACAACGATGCGCTGATCGTCACGGGCGCGTTGGTCGGCTCGTCGGGTGCGTACCTGTCGTACATCATGTGCCAGGCCATGAACCGTTCGTTCATCTCGGTCATCGCCGGCGGCTTCGGCATCGAGGCCGGTCCCGCCGACGACAAGGACTACGGCGAGCACCGCGAGATCAACGCAAGCGACACCGCTGACCTGCTCAAGAATGCGTCCAGCGTCATCATCACGCCGGGCTATGGCATGGCTGTCGCGCAGGCGCAGTACCCCGTCGCCGACCTGGTCTCGAAGCTTCGTGCTCGTGGTGTCGACGTCAAGTTCGGCATCCACCCCGTGGCCGGACGCCTGCCGGGGCACATGAACGTCCTGCTCGCCGAGGCGAAGGTCCCGTACGACATCGTCCTGGAGATGGACGAGATCAACGACGACTTCAAGGAGACGTCCGTCGTCCTGGTCATCGGTGCGAACGACACCGTCAACCCGGCCGCGATGGACGATCCGACCAGCCCGATCGCCGGCATGCCGGTGCTGACGGTCTGGGAAGCTTCGGACGTTGTCGTGTTCAAGCGCTCGATGGCCACGGGCTATGCCGGCGTGCAGAACCCGTTGTTCTTCAAGGAGAACTCGCAGATGCTGTTCGGCGATGCCAAGGAGCGCATCGAGGACATCCTCAAGGCGCTCTAGGGTTGGGCCCCGGGCTCGGGTTCAGTCGACGACGCCGTACAGGCGATCGCCGGCGTCACCGAGCCCGGGCACGATGTAGCCGTTCTCGTCGAGTCGTTCGTCGAGGCCCGCTGTCACGAGGGTTATCGGCACATCGATGTCGGCGAGCTCGGCCTCGATGCGGGCGATACCTTCGGGGACGGCCAGCAGCGTGATGGCCGTGATGTGGTCGGCGCCGCGCTTGAGCAGGAAGTGCAGCGCCGCCGCGAGCGAACCGCCGGTGGCCAGCATCGGGTCGAGGACGTAGCACTGGCGGCCCGTCAGATCGTCCGGCAGGCGCTCGGCATACGTGACGACTTCGAAGGTCTCGTCGTTGCGGACCATCCCGAGGAAGCCGACCTCGGCCGTCGGTAACAGTCGCTGCATGCCCTCGAGCATCCCGAGCCCGGCGCGCAGGATCGGCACGACGAGTGGGCGCGGATCGGTCAGGTGGACGCCGCGGGCCATCGCGACCGGAGTCTTGACGTCGACGGCCTCGACGCGGACGTCGCGGGTGGCCTCATAGGTCAGCAGCGTGACGAGCTCGTCGGCAAGCCGGCGAAAGGTGGGGGAATCGGTGGTCTCGTCGCGCAGCAGCGTCAGCTTGTGCGAGATGAGCGGATGGTCGGCGACGTGTACCTGCATGGCTCGACACTAGCGGTGGCCGCGCACCGTCTGACACCATCACAGGGGGAGTTGTTCGCGAGAGGGGTGTGCTGTGGACGAAGACGACGTCGACTTCGCCGTGGCGGCCTATCGCGATGGCGGGCGGTGGAGCGTCGCAGAGCTCAGCCCGGCCATCGGCGCAGACTTCGAGGAGCTCAGCGGCGCGCTGGGACGTTTCTCGTCCGAGGTCGGAGTGCTGGGGTTCGTCTCGATCGACGATGACTTCTTCGTCATCGTGCGCCGTTCGGGCACGCAGGTGCGGGCGATGCTGTCTGACATCACGGCGATCGACGACTGGCCTTTGGCTACCGGCGTGGCCGAGCTGCTAGATCTGCCCGACGTCGGTGACGATGCGCCTCAGGCGGGCGGTGACACGGACATCCTGAGCGATCTTGGCATGTCCGCCGCCGATCTCGGCGTGCTGTGCGATGACGACGACCTGTATCCCGCCGACATCTTGCTCGACATCGCCGACCGTCTCGGCTTCGGCGCCGAGCTCGAGGCCCTTCTCGGGTGAACTACGACGACCTG
>JBBSSC010000121.1:0-6572 GCA_038242465.1 Propionibacteriales bacterium
ACCCTGCGTGACGTCGTCACCGTCCTCGATCGCCTCTACGACCCGCAATGGGCCGATGACTGGGATGCGGTCGGGACGGTGGCGGGTGATCCCGGCGCGCCGGTAGCGAAGGTGCTGTTCGCGGTTGATCCCGTGCAGGCTGTAGTCGACGAGGCCATAGAGTGGGGCGCCGATCTGCTGGTCGTCCACCATCCGCTGTGGCTCAAGGGCGTCACGACGGTCGCGGCGTCCTCGCCCAAAGGTCGTATCGTCCACAGCCTGATCCAGTCGGGTATAGCGCTCCACACCTGCCACACCAATGCCGACTGTCCGCCGCTCGGCGTCTCGGAGTCGATGGCACTCGCTCTCGGCCTCAAGGACGTCGAACCGCTCGAGCACGATCTCGACGCTGACGCCCAGCCAACGGGCCGGGGGAGCGGACGGATTGGCAAGCTCGCTGGGGCCATGCGGCTCGAGGAGTTCGCGCAGCATGTCGCTGCGAGCCTGCCCTCCCACCACAGCGCCGTGCGCGTCGCGGGTGAGGCCGACAGGATCATCGAGACCGTCGCGCTGTGCGGCGGATCCGGTGACTTCTTGCTGCCGACAGCGCAGGCCGCCGGAGCGGATGTCTACGTGACATCCGATCTGCGGCACCACCCCGTGAGCGAGCATCTCGAGCGGCCAGGCGCGTGCGCCGTCGTCGATGTTCCGCACTGGTCAGCGGAGTGGACGTGGCTTCCGGTGGCTGCCGCGGCACTGTCCTCGAGCCTGCCGGTTTTGGACATCAGAGTGTCGACGATCGTGACCGATCCCTGGACCGCGCACGTGGCGGGTACGGTGTCACTGTGAAAGCCGACCCCACCGCCCAAGCGACGTTGCTCGAGCTGCAGGCCCAGGATGCGATCCTCGCCCAGCTCCAGCACCGCAAGAACACCCTTCCCGAGCTTGCCCAGATCACCGAGCTGGAGTCACGGCTCAAGGAGCTCGACGGACAGCGCATCGAGGCTGACACCAAGGTCTCCGACCTGACGCGCGAGCAGAAGAAGGCCGATGCCGAGGTCGAGCAAGTCCGCACGCGTCGCACCCGCGACGAGGAGCGTCTCAACTCCGGCGCTGTGAGCAATCCGAAGGATCTCTCCAGCCTGCAGCACGAGCTGGTCGCCCTCGAGCGTCGTATCTCGACCCTCGAAGATGCCGAGCTCGAGATCATGGAAGCTCTCGAAGAGGCTCAGAGCCACCTCTCGTCGGCGCAGATCGAGGTCGACGCTGTCAAGGCCGAGCTTGAGCGGAAGATCGCCGTGCGCGACACCGCGATCACGGTCATCGACCAGCAGGCCGCCGAGGCCCAGACAGAGCGCGAATCGACCGCGGCGATCGTCCCGGCCGACCTCATCACGTTGTACGACAAGCTGCGCAGCCAGTACGGCATCGGCGCGGCCGCCTTGCGCGCCCGTCGCTGTGAAGGTTGCCGGCTCGAGATCAATGGCGCCGATCTACGCGAGCTCGCCGCGGCGCCGGAGGACGAAGTCCTTCGCTGCCCCGAGTGCAGTCGCATCCTCGTCCGGACGGCCGAGTCGGGTCTGTGACGACGCGGGTCATCGTCGAGGCTGACGGCGGCTCGCGCGGCAACCCCGGTCCGGCGTCATATGGCGCCTTGGTCCGTGACGCCGACACCGGCGCGATCATCGCGCAGCGGGGCGAGACGATCGGCGTCGCGACCAATAACGTTGCTGAGTACAGCGGACTGATCGCTGGGCTCGGGCTTGTGCGTGAGCATGCTCCGGATGCCCAGGTGGAGGTCCGGATGGACTCCAAGCTGGTCGTCGAGCAGATGGCGGGACGCTGGAAGATCAAGCATCCCGACATGGTGCCGTTGGCTCGCCAGGCGAAGACCCTGGCACCTGCCGGGACGGTCTGGACGTGGGTCCCGCGTGAGAACAACAAGGCTGCCGATGCCCTGGCGAATGCGGCCCTCGACAGCCAGCGCGACGGCGGCACGGGCCGCGTGACGGATGTCGGACCCGTGGGTCGCACGGCATCGCCGACCGCCTCCGCCAGCGGGTGGAGCGGGGCGAAGGCTGGTGCCCCGACCACCCTGGTGCTGTTGCGGCACGGCGTGACCGCGGCAACCGAGCGCAAGGTCTTCAGCGGCAGCGGGGCGAATGATCCCGAACTGACCGAGAACGGACGCGAGCAGGCCCGACGCGCCGCACGTTGGCTCGAGACGCACGGCGGCATCGACGCGATCGTCGCATCACCGATGCGCCGCACGCGCGAGACCGCTGTGGCTGCCGCCGAGGTGCTCGGGCTCGACGTCGAGATCGACGAGGGCTTCATCGAGACATCCTTTGGCGAGTGGGAGGGTTTCACCTTCGCCGAGATCCAGGAGCGATGGGGCGATGAGCTCACAGCGTGGCTCGGATCGAGCGCGATTGCTCCACCGGGCGGTGAGACCTTTGACGCGGTGTATCAGCGTGTGAACGTCGCTCATGAGCGGCTCATGAGCGCCTATGCGGGCAAGACCGTCCTGGTCGTGAGCCACGTGACGCCGATCAAGATGCTGGTGCGGCTGGCGCTCGACGCCCCCATGAACGTCATCTACAAGATGGAGCTCTCGCCGGCGTCCATCACGACGATCACGTGGTGGCCCGACGGCCCGGCGTCTCTGCGCAACTTCAACGTCGTTCCCTAGTCAGCAGGTCAGACCAGCAGGCCACCGGCTCTCAGGTCAGTGCGACCTCTGCGACGACTACGTCGAGCCGGCTGCCATCACGCTCGACCGTCCAGCCGAGATCGCCCAGCGCGGACCGCAGCTCGTCGACGGTTTGCGGATCAGCGCCGGCTTCCAGGAGCTGACGGACGATGCGCCCCTTCGTGGCCTTGTTGAAGTGGCTCACGATCTTGCGCTGGCCGTCGTGCTCGTGCAGCACCCGCATCGTGGCGGTGCGGTCGGCGAGCTCGACCGGGGGCTTGCCGAGAGCCGTGTAGGTGCCGGAACGCAGGTCGATCAGCAAGCCGTCGGCCGTGGCATCTCGCATGACGCGGGGCAGGGAAGCCCGCCAGCGGCCCGCGACGGTCCCGAGACGGGGGAGCGTGACATTGCCTGACAATCGGTAGGCCGGGATCAGGTCATCGGGGCGTACGAGCCCGAACAGTGCGCTCGCGATCGCCAGCGAGGCATCCGCACGCTCGCGGGCTGCGTCGTCGAGCGTCGGCAGGTCAAGCGCCGAGAACAGCACGCCGGTGTAGATCGCATCGGCCCGCGCGGCGGGCTCATCCGGCAGCACCGCATTGAGAGCGATGGACTCGGCCTGGGTGGGGCCGAGACCTAGCACCTCGGCCGCGCGCTTCGGCTGACCGTTGCAGAGCTTGACCAGCGAGCGCAGGAGAAGTGCGCGCACGGGGTTCAGGCTTGCGAACGACAGTGAATCAAGATCCAGCGGCGCTCCGGTCGCCGGCCGGGTCTTGCCTTCGGACGGGGGGAGCAGGATCAGCACTCGACGACCCTATCTGTGGCCCGCACGAGCCGGCGAGGGCCGGTCACAGCCAACCGGCTCCCTGGGCGATCAGCAGGACGCCGAATACCAAGAAGGCCAGCGTCGCGCCGATCTTGATGGCCTTCTCGGGCAGATGCTTGCCGAGCATCGCGCCCGCGATGATCGCGAGAGCATCCGCAGCGACCATGCCGACGGTGCTGCCGATCCAGGTGCCGAACCATCCTTCCTGGGTCGCCAGCGTGATCGTTGCGAGCATCGTCTTGTCGCCCAGCTCGGCGAGGAAGAAGGCAACGCCGACGGCGAAGATCGCGGCCCCCTTGCTCAGCCGCGCCTTGTCGGCTTCCTCTTCGGTCAGCTCGTCGCCGCGCCAGGTCCAGGCCGCGAAGGCCAAGAAGGCGACGCCGGCGACGATCGAGATGATGTGCTGACTTTCGGCGAAGCTGTCGCCAATCCAGGCCCCGATCCCGACCGAGGCCAGGTGCACGATCGCCGTCGCGACCGTGATACCGATGATGACATCGCGGATCTTGTATCGCGTGGCGAACGTCATTGCCATTAGTTGACTCTTGTCGCCTAGCTCCGCCACGAAGATCACAGCAGTACTCAGCAAAAACGCATCCATGAAGAAAAAGGCTCCTCGTCCGCCTGGACGAAGAGCCTGGAACGACGAGTCTTCGACCAGGAAATGCCAATGACACATCTGGTCGAAAGTCTCGTCCGCCGCACCGATTCCGAAGAATCTAATGTGGCCTGCTGCACCGGATCTCCACAGTTTCGTGAATCTCAGTATGTCGACGCAGCTGTTGGGGACTACTCCCTTTCGTGCGGTGAGCCTACCGGAGGTCATCGAGGGTTCATCGTCGGCGGTAGTATCGGTGATGCGAATGAGTCGGCCGGGCGATCGCGGCAGGTGCCTGCAAGGGGACGTGTCGAGGAAAGTCCGGACTCCCCAGAGCAACGGTGGTGGCTAACGGCCACCCACGGCGACGTGCGGGACAGTGCCACAGAAATCAGACCGCCAGCGGCCCCCGCTCTTCGGAGCGAGGGTGCGGGTAAGGGTGAAACGGTGAGGTAAGAGCTCACCAGCGCCCCGGGTGACCGGGACGGCTAGGTAAACCCCACCGGGAGCAAGACCAAGAGGGCGTTCTTCGTCTCGACGAAGAGTGTCTGCGCTGACGGGCTGCTCGTCCTATGTCAGCGGGTAGGTTGCACGAGGCGTCCAGTAATGGGCGTCCCAGATGGATGGTCGTCCGGGCTCCGATGCATTTCGGTGGCCCGACAGGATCCGGCTTACAGGCCGGCTCATTCGCACTCAGATCACCGGGCGTCTGCCGCGCATGCTTTTCGCACCGTTTGACGATGTGCAGGCCCGGGTAGTGTCTAAAGATGGCCCCTCTTCGGAGGTGAGGCCACATCCCCAAGCTTCAGGAGTTGAATATGACCGTGCCCATGATCTCCCTCAACAACGGCGTCGAGATCCCGCAGCTCGGCTTCGGTGTCTTCCAGATCGAGCCGGACGAGACCAAGGCGGCAACCCTCACGGCCCTCGAGGTCGGCTACCGCCACATCGACACCGCGCAGATGTACGGCAACGAAGAGGGCGTCGGCCAGGCCGTGAAGGAGTCGGGCCTGCCGCGCGACGAAATCTTTGTGACGAGCAAGTTGAATAACGGCTTCCACGCGCATGCCGATGCGCTCGATGCCTTCGACAAGTCGCTTGAGCGCCTCGGCTTCGAGCAGCTCGACCTGTTCTTGATCCATTGGCCCCTGCCGGGCATTGACGTCGATTTCGTTGAGACGTGGAAGGCGCTCGAGGAGATCTACGCCTCGGGTCGCGCGCGTGCTATTGGCGTGTCTAACTTCCAGCCCAAGCACATCCGTCGTCTGCTGCAGGAGACCGATGTCATTCCTGCGGTCAACCAGATCGAGCTGCACCCCTTCTTGACCCAGGACGAGGTGCGAGCTGTCAACACAGAGCACAACATCGCCACAGAGGCGTGGTCGCCTATCGCGAGGGGACTCGTGCTCGACAACCCGGTCATCAAGGGCATCGCGACCGAGCACGACAAGACGCCAGCTCAGATCGTCCTTCGCTGGCACATCCAGCGCGGCGACATCGTGTTTCCGAAGTCGGTGACGCGCAGCCGGGTCGAGGAGAACTTCGACATCTTCGGCTTCGAGCTGTCAGGGTCCGAGATGGGATTCATCAACGCACTCAACAAGGACCACCGCACGGGCCCGAACCCCGACGAGTTCAACTACATCCCCTGAGCGGGGCGGGTCAGGCGAGGGTCAGGATCTCCGCGCCGTCGTGGGTCACGAGAAGAGTGTGCTCGAACTGAGCCGTGCGTGACCGGTCCTGCGTCGTCGCGGTCCAACCGTCGTCCCACATATCCCACTCGATCGAGCCGAGCGTCAGCATCGGCTCGATCGTGAAGGTCATGCCGGGCTGGATGACGGTGTCGTACGAGGGATCGTCGTAGTGCGGGACGACGAGGCCGTCGTGGAAGGCCGGGCCGACGCCGTGCCCCGTGAAGTCGCGCACGACGCCGTAGCCGAAGCGCTTGGCGTACGTCTCGATGACGCGTCCGATGACGTTGATCTCGCGGCCCGGTTTGACCGCGCGGATCGCCCGCATCGTGGCCTCCTGGGTTCGCTCGACGAGAAGACGTGACTCCTGGTCGACGTTGCCGACGAGATACGTCTTGTTGGTGTCGCCGTGGACGTCGCCGATGTAGGCCGTGATGTCGATGTTGACGATGTCGCCGTCCTCGAGCGGACGGTCGTCGGGGATGCCGTGGCAGATCACCTCGTTGACGCTGCTGCACAGGGACTTGGGGTAGCCGCGGTAGCCGAGCGTCGAGGGATAGGCGCCGTGCGCGATGACGAAGTTGTGGCCCACGCGGTCGAGCTCGTCGGTCGTCACCCCCGGGGCGATCGCGGCTTCGACGGCGTCGAGCGCCTGGGCGGCGATCCTGCTGGCGATGCGCATCGCGGCGATCGTGTCCGCGTCGCGCACGAGTGGGCCGTGGTACGGCAGGGGAGCGATCTGCCCGACGTACTCGGGGCGGTCGATCGAGTGGGGAACGGCGCGCT
>JBBSSC010000122.1:0-6550 GCA_038242465.1 Propionibacteriales bacterium
CGCCCCCCCCCCCGGCTCCCGCGCGGTGCGGGGCGCGCTCCGGCCGCGGGCCCGTCCTCCTGGGCCCACCCCGCCGGGGGGCCGGGGGGCCCAACCCCACCAACGGCTCATCGGTCGACACCCCCCATGACCGGATCAATACTCGCGACGGCCCCGATGACGGCGGAGATCATCCCACCCTCGCTCATGACCGAGGTGGCCTGCAGATTGACGAACGACGGATCGCGGAAGTGCGCACGATACGGCCGCGTGCCGCCATCGGACACCAGGTGGCAGCCGATCTCGCCGCGCGGCGCCTCGATCGCGCCATAGGCCTGACCAGCGGGGACGCGAAAGCCCTCGGTCACGATCTTGAAGTGGTGGATCAGGGCTTCCATCGACTCGCCCATGATGTGCTTGATGTGTTCAGCCGAGTTGCCCTGGCCGTCGGAGCCGACGCTGAGCTGCGAAGGCCACGCGATCTTTTTGTCAGCGACCATGACCGGCATGCCCTCCATTTTCGCGAGGCGCTCGATGGCCTGCTCGACGATCTTCATCGATTCCCACATCTCGTCGAGCCGCACGCGGAACCGCCCGTACGCATCGGGCTCGTCGCGCGTGACGACCTCGAAGTCGTATGTCTCGTAGCCCCAGTAGGGCTGCTTCTTGCGCAGATCCCAGTCGTAGCCCGTCGAGCGCAGGACCGGCCCGGTCAGACCGAGCGCGAGGCAGCCCGCGAGCTCGAGGTGGCCGACACCCTTAAGGCGTCCCTTGAAGATCGGATTGGCATTGCACAGCGCGGCATACTCGGGCAGCCTCTTCTTGAGCAGGCTCACGGTCGAGCGCAGCTTATCGATCGCGCCGTCGGGCAGATCCTGCGCGACGCCGCCGGGGCGGAAGAAGGCGTGATTCATGCGCAGCCCCGTGATCATCTCGAACAGATCCAGGATCAGCTCGCGGTCGCGGAAGCCGCATGTCATGACCGTCAGCGCGCCGATCTCCATGCCACCGGTCGCGAGGCACACGAGGTGCGACGAGATGCGGTTGAGCTCGAGCAGCAGGACGCGCATGACCTGCGCCTTCTCGGGCACCTCGACGCCGAGCAGCTTCTCGACCGCCATGACGTAGGCCGCCTCGTTCGAAAACGGCGCGACGTAGTCCATCCGGGTACAGAACGTCACGCCCTGCGTCCAGGTGCGGTACTCCATATTCTTCTCGATGCCAGTGTGCAGATAGCCGATGCCGGCACGAGCGTCGCGGACTGTCTCGCCGTCGATCTCGAGCACGAGACGGAGCACACCATGCGTCGACGGATGCTGCGGGCCCATGTTGATGACGAGCCGATCACCCTCGACGGCGGAGGCGTCGATCGTGTCCCAGTCCTGGCCGGTCACGGTGAAGACCGGGCCCTCGCTGGAGTCGGTCGTGCCCGCGTACGGATCGTTGACGGTCGTCATGAGTAGCTCCTGCGCTGATCCGGAGGGGCGATCGTCCCGCCCTTGTACTCGACCGGGATGCCACCCAGCGGATAGTCCTTGCGCTGGGGATGGCCGGGCCAGTCGTCAGGCATCAGGATGCGGGTGAGCGCCGGATGTCCGTCGAAGATGATGCCGAACATGTCCCACGCCTCGCGTTCCTGCCAGTCCGCCGTGGGGTAGATCGGAACGACGCTGGGGACGTGCGGATCGGCGTCGGGCGCCGCGACCTCGACCCGGATGCGCCGGTTGTGCGTCATCGAGAGTAGATGCAGCACGACATGCAGCTCGCGGTCAGTCTCGTGGGGAAAGTGGACGCCGCTGACGCTCGAGCAGAACTCGAAGCGGAGCACGGGATCGTTGCGCAGATGCGTCACCACCTCGAGCAGCAGCTCCCGACGGACGTAGAACGTGATCTCGCCGCGGTCGACGACGACCTTCTCGATCGCATCGCCAAGACCTGCTCCACCAGCTAGCCGTTCGGCGACCTCATCGAACCAGCCCCCATACGGGGGCAGCGTCGCGCCGGGCATCATGACGGGTCGGACCAGGCCACCGAAGCCGCTGGTGTCGCCGGTGTCGCGTACGCCGAAGGCGCCCTCGCGGATTTCGACGATCTCCAGCTCTACGGCATCGCTCTTGACCAGCTCGGCGTGCGTCTCGTGCGAGGAGTCCTGCGTCTGGGTGCCGTGATCGCGGGCGTCCTTGTTGCCCTTCGGGTCGGTCATCGCATGAGACCCTTCATGGCCGAGGTCGGAGTGGCCAGCAGAGCGACCTTCTCCTGCTCCTTGATCTGGGCGAGGCGATTGGCCCCGAGCTTCTCGTTCTGGATCTGGTCGTGCAGCTTGAGGATCGCGTCGATCAGCATCTCGGGGCGCGGCGGGCAGCCCGGCAGGTACATGTCGACCGGCACGACGTGATCGACGCCCTGGACGATCGCGTAGTTGTTGAACATCCCGCCCGAGCTCGCGCAGACACCCATCGCGAGGACGTACTTGGGGCCGGCCATCTGGTCGTAAATCTGGCGCAGAACGGGCGCCATCTTATTGCTGACTCGGCCGGCCACGATCATCAGATCGGCCTGGCGGGGCGAGGGGCGAAAGACCTCCATGCCGAAGCGCGCCGAGTCGAAGCGCGGGGCGCCGAACGTCATCATTTCGATCGCGCAGCAGGCCAGGCCGAAGGTCGCGGGCCAGAACGAGGCCTTGCGCATGTAGCCGGCTAGGCCCTCGACGGTCGACAGCAGGACGCCGCTGGGCAGCTTCTCTTCGAGACCCATCAGGTCCACTCCATTCCGCCGCGGCGCCATTCATACGCGTAGGCGATCGTGACGTTGACGAGGAACAGCATCATCGCGAAGACCGCGAACCAGGACATCTGGTCGAAGGCCACCGCGAAGGGGTAGAGGAACACGATCTCGATATCGAACACGATAAACATCATGGCCGTGAAGAAGTATTTGACCGGGATGCGTCCGCCGCCCTCAGGCAGCGGGCTCGGCTCGATGCCCGACTCATAACGGTCGAGCTTGGCGCGGTTATATCGCTTGGGCCCGGTCAGCGGCGCGATCGCGATCGACCCGATCGCAAACAGGGCAGCAAGGCCCCCCAGCACGAGGATCGGCGTATAAGCCGTCACGGCACCTCCCGGAACTCGATCGACCGAACGAAGAATCCTTGCGATCGTGCGCTTGTGAAATAGTTCACAACGTGATCACAGTCTCACCCTACGCCCGCCCGGCTCGCCGTGTAACTAAGGTCACACTAAGGTGTCGGAGGTTTCGTTCTAGCTCCCCGTCTTGGGGGCCGCGAGGTCCTCGGTCCAGCGCTGCTCGATGCGACCCCAGCGCCAGACCGCCACTGCAACAAGCCAGGTAACGATGAACAGGGCGACG
The DNA here is from genome assembly GCA_038242465.1 of Propionibacteriales bacterium. Lineage (GTDB taxonomy): Bacteria > Actinomycetota > Actinomycetes > Propionibacteriales > Nocardioidaceae > Aeromicrobium. The sequence continues at coordinate 3,349 of JBBSSC010000122.1, forward strand.
ATCGCATAGCCAACATGATTGAGGTCGATGCTGCCGATCCAAGCGATCGGGCCATTGTCTATACCGGCCTTCTCGCCGAGCAGCCCGATGATCTCGATGCTGCCGATTACGAGGGCCACGACAACCGACAGGCCGGTGATGGTCATGTTGTAGTACACCTTGCGCACCGGCTTGACGAAGGCCCAGTCATACGCCAGTCCCATGAAGATGCCGTCTGCGGCATCAAACAGGCTCATACCGGCCGCGAAGAGGATCGGCAGCACCAAAAGCGAGTACCACGGCAGGCTGAAGGTTGCGGCGCCCGCAGCGAGCACTAAGAGCGACACCTCCGTCGCCGTGTCGAAGCCCAGACCGAACAAAAGGCCGACCGGGTACATGTGTCGCGGCTTGCGGACAGCCTTGGTGACACCACGCAGGATGCGGTTGATCAGACCGCGGTTGTCTAGCTGCCGCTCGAGTTCGGCCTCGTCGAACCGTCCCGTGCGCATCTGGCGAAACACGGCCACGATACCGACGAGCACCACTGCATTGATGACGCCAATCGCGAGGAGGAACACACCCGACACGGCTGTGCCGATGATGCCGGTCGCCTGCTGTAGCGCCGATGACTCATCACCGACCTGGCCGCCCAGCGAGCGCACGCCCAACGCGAGCAGGACGCACAGACCGAACACGATGGACGAATGACCCAACGAGAACCAGAAGCCGACTGACAGTGGCCGGCTGCCCGGCTCACCCTCGGCCAGGAGCTTGCGCGTCGTGTTGTCGATCGCGGCGATGTGATCGGCGTCGAATGCATGGCGCATGCCCAATGTGTAGGCGGTGACCCCCAACCCCACCCCAAATACTCCACTGCTGCCGAGCGCGAGGTCCTTCGAGGCGGTCAGCATCAGTAGACCGATGCCCACGACATGGAGAAATAGGACGAATGCCGCCATGCCGGCAACCGACGTCGCCTCGGGTCGCGTGAGACGGTACGCAAAGGGCGTGCGCTGCGGAGTTTGGATTGTCATAGGTGTCCTCAAGGGCAGCTACTGCAACATCGTGGTCGCGTCACTCTTTCCTAACTGCGAGGCGGTTGCAATAGCGTCGCCAAAGAATCTCGCTGCCGCCTTCCGGTGTTATTGGAACGCCGGTCCATTTTTGACAGATGTGACCTATATCACTATCAAGACTCCTTGGCGTCGATGGCTCCCCCATGCACCGGTAGGCTCCTACAGTATGGAAAATCCTGTGGCCTCGACCAGTACGCGTGATGACGATGCCTGAGTCACCCCTCACCTCACCGAGGCCCGTGGCCGATCTGACCTCCGCGCTCGATGTGCTGCGAGAAGACGGCGGTCGAGTATCGTCCTCCCGCCGCGCCCTCCTGACGGTTCTCTTCGACATGGACGCTCCCCGCTCTGTCGAGCAGATCGCCTCTGCCGCAGTTCCACCGCTCGACGTGCCATCCACCTATCGAACGCTCGAGCGTCTTGAGCAGGTCGGCCTCGTTCGTCACGTGCATCTCGGACATGGCCCAGGTCTCTTCGAGCTCGCCAGCATCGACGATCGTGAGTACGCGTGGTGTGAGTCGTGCAACAAGGCATCGTCGATCGACCGCGCCAAGATCGACGCGGCCCGCGATCTCATCGAGAAGGCCACAGGCCATCGTCCCCGCTTCGGTCACTTCCCACTGATCGGCCTGTGCCCCGAGTGCATCGCCAAAGAAGACGCCGAGGCCTGATCTCAGGCCGGGCCCGAGGGCCCGATCAGGGCTTGACCGAGTGGTGCAGCGCAACGATCCCGGCCGAGAGGTTGTGCCACTCGACCTTGCCCCAGCCGGCTTCGACCATACGGAGCGCGAGCCCCTTCTGGTCGGGCCAGTCACGGATCGACTCGGCCAGATAGACGTACGACTCGGGATTCGACGAGACCTTCCGAGCGATGCTCGGCAGCGCCCTCATGAGGTAGTTGGTGTAGATCGAGTCGAACGGGCCCCATGTCGGAGTGCTGAACTCGCACACCACGATGCGACCGCCCGACTTCGTGACACGCAGCAGCTCGCGCAAGCCCTCGATCGGGTCGACGAGGTTGCGCAGCCCGAAGGAGATCGTCACGGCATCGAATATCGCATCAGCGAAGGGCAGTTGCATGCCATCGCCGGCAGTGAAAGGGAGCTCGGGACGCGCGCGCTTGCCGACCTCGAGCATGCCGATCGAGAAGTCGCACGGCACGACCGTCGCGCCCGCATCCGCGAAGGGCTGGCTCGACGTACCGGTGCCAGCGGCAAGATCAAGGATCTTCTCGCCCGGCCTCGGGGCGACCAGCTCGACGACCCGCTTGCGCCAGCGGCGGTCCTGCCCCATCGACAGCACATCGTTAGTCAGGTCGTACTTCTCGGCGACGCCATCGAACATCTTGGCGATGTCGTGGGGCTGCTTGTCCAGACCGGCTCGGCTCACCCGACTACCTTGCCACGAGTAGGCTCAGGGACTGTGAGCAACCCTGTCCTCGCTGACGTCCTCGGACCGCTTCTGGTCCGTTCGGCGCCGATCCCCGATCCCGGCGCATTGCTCCAGCTACTGCCCCCCGACGGCGCCCTCGCGTGGGTCCACGGCGGCGACGGTCTGGTGGGCTGGGGTCGAGCCGCGGAGTTCCGCCCTGCCGGCGCAGACCGTTTCGACGACGCCGCACAGTGGTGGCGCGAGCTGGCCTCCCACGCCGTCGTGCGGGATGACGTCGACCTGCCCGGCTCGGGGCTGGTCGCTTTCGGCTCCTTCACCTTCACCGATCAGGCTGCGGGAAGCACGCTCGTCATCCCCGAGATCGTGGTCGGTCGCCGAGACGGCATCACGTGGGTCACCGTGATCGGTGAGGGCATCAGCTCGGCCCCCACGCTCGCTGCCACCGACACCGTTCGCGAGCCGGTCAGAACGACATTCGCCGACGGTCCTGTCGACAGCATCATGTGGCAGGGGCTCGTGGCCGAGGCGGTCAGCCGCATCACGCACGGCGATCTCGACAAGGTCGTCCTGGCCCGCGATCTCGTCGCGACGCTCGACGAACCGCTCGACGTCCGCGCCCCCCTGACCCGGCTCGCCGCCGAGTATCCGAGCTGCTGGACCTTCCACGTTGACGGCTTCTTCGGCTCAACGCCCGAGATGTTGGTGCGGCTCGAGCGTGGCCTGGTCACGTCCCGCGTGTTGGCCGGCACGATCCG
>JBBSSC010000123.1:0-6541 GCA_038242465.1 Propionibacteriales bacterium
ACCGATGATCCGTATAGCGCAATAGCCTCGGGCTGCGCCGTGCCGGTCTCAAGCACGAGCCGCGTGATACCGGCCTCGGCGGCGCTGCGTTCCAGCTCAGCCAGTACCAGGCGGGCCAAACCGCGCCGCGCGAAGTCAGGACGGACATACATCCGTTTGATCTCCGCGTCGGACTCCCCCGCCGGGCCACCGCGCCGCCAACCACCCATCGCGGCCGGCGCGTCATCGACGTAGGCCATCGCGAAGTGTCCGCCGGGCGCGTCGAATTGATGCAGGTCGATCGGCGAGATGTCACCCTCGCCGCCGTAGCGACGGCCATACTCAGCCTGCACCTCGGCCGTCAGCAGCTGAGCATCGTGGGTCGCGTACGAGACGATGCGAAGTTCGATCGTCAGGGTCTGCCCCTCACTCGGCACAGTCAGAGGTACTGGCCCGTGTTGGCCACGGTATCGATCGAGCGTCCCGGCTCATTGCCGCCCTTGCCGGAGATGAGGGTGCGGATGAACACGATGCGTTCGCCCTTTTTGCCCGAGATCCGGGCCCAATCATCGGGGTTGGTCGTGTTGGGCAGGTCCTCGTTCTCCTTGAACTCATCGAGGCACGCCTGGAGCATGTGCTGCACCCTCAAGCCTCGCTGATTGTGCTCGAGGAGATCCTTGATAGCCATCTTCTTGGCCCGGTCGACGATGTTCTGGATCATGGCACCGGAGTTGAAGTCCTTGAAGTACAGGACCTCCTTGTCGCCATTGGCGTACGTGACTTCGAGGAACTGATTGTCCTCGGACTCGGTGTACATCCGCTCGACCGTGCGCTGGATCATCCCGTCGACGCAGCCCTGGCGGTTACCGCTCCACTCGGCCAGATCATCGGCGTGCAGCGGCAAGGTCGCGGTGAGGTACTTGCTGAAGATGTCACGGGCAGACTCGGCATCGGGACGCTCGATCTTGATCTTGACGTCGAGCCGACCGGGCCGCAGGATCGCGGGGTCAATCATGTCCTCGCGGTTGGAAGCTCCGATGACCAGAACATTCTCGAGGCCCTCGACCCCGTCGATCTCGCTGAGCAACTGCGGGACGATCGTGTTCTCGACATCGGACGAGACGCCCGAGCCACGGGTGCGGAACAACGAGTCCATCTCGTCGAAGAACACGATGACGGGGGTGCCTTCGCTGGCCTTCTCGCGGGCACGCTGGAACACCAGGCGGATGTGCCGCTCGGTCTCGCCGACGTACTTGTTGAGCAGCTCAGGGCCCTTGATGTTGAGGAAGAACGATCGTCCTTCCTCGCCCGTTCGCTCGGAGACCTTCTTGGCCAGCGAGGCTGCGACGGCCTTGGCGATCATGGTCTTGCCACAGCCGGGAGGGCCGTACAGCAGGACGCCCTTGGGCGGCTTGAGCTCGTGCTCGATGAAGATCTCGGGATGCAGGTAGGGCAGCTCGACGGCATCACGGATCGACTCGATCTGCTGACGCAGGCCGCCGATGCTGTCGTAGTCGACATCAGGGACCTCTTCGAGGACGAGCTCTTCGACCTCTGACTTGGGCACCCGCTCATAGGCGTAGCCCGAGCGGCCGTCGAGCAGCAGGGAGTCGCCGGCCCGGATCTTGAGCCCGAGCAATGGCTCGGCGAGGCGCACAACGCGCTCCTCATCGGCATTGCCGACGATGAGAGCGCGCTCGCCGTCCGCGAGAATCTCCTTGAGCGTCACGACCTCGCCGATCTGCTCGAACTCAAGCGCCGTGACGACGTTCATGGCCTCGTTGAGGATAACTTCTTGCCCCTTGCTGAGGGCGTCCTTGTCGACCGCGGGGCTGACATTGACGCGTAGCTTGCGGCCGCCCGTGAAGACGTCGACCGTGCCATCGTCATTGCGCTGCAAGAAGGTGCCGAAACCGGTCGGCGGCTGCGCGAGGCGGTCTACCTCTTCTTTGAGCGTGATGATCTGGTCGCGGGCTTCGCGCAGGGTGGAGGTGAGGCGTTCGTTCTGCTTGTTGGTCGCCGAGAGCTTCGCCTCGAGCTCGGTCAGTCGCGAGTCGGTCGACCGCTCAGTGCCGAGGCGGCGCCGGAGGTGCTCGACCTCAGCGCGCAAGTAGGCAACTTCTTGATCGGAACCACCTATGCCAGTGGGATCGTTGTCGCTCATCAGACACCTCCTGCTCGTACCGCCGACCCTACCCGCAGGCGTCACATTGTGAGTGCCATCTCACACACACCGATACGTGTCGTTTGGGTGACGGCGTCGGAGCTACCCCAGCTCGGCAGCCTGCTCGACCTGGCCGTACGGCCGGGGACCCGTGTAGTCGGGGCCGTAGGCGCCGGGAGCGGGCCTGCGCGAGGTTCCCATCGAGCGGTGTCCGGGCGCCATGCGGCGAGCCGTCACGAGGAATGCTGTGTGGCCGTTCATCTTGTGCTGCGGCCGGACTGCCAGCCCTTCGAGGTGCCAGTCGCGCTCAAGCGTCTCCCAGGCGCGGGGCTCGGTGAAGCCGCCGTCCTCGCGTATCGTCTCGACGAAGCGCGACAGCTGGGTCGTCGTGGCGACGTAGGCACAGATGATGCCGCCGGGAACGAGACGCTCGACCGCGAGCGGGATGCACGACCAGGGGTCGACCATGTCGAGGATCAGCCGGTCGATCTCTGTTTCGGTGATGACCTCACGGACATCGCCGACCGTGAGACTCCAGCCCGGGATGTCGTCGCCGGCGACCTGCTGGACATTCGTGCGGACGTTCTCGGCGAACTCCTCGCGAATCTCGTACGAGCCGAGCGTGCCCGTCGGTCCGATCGCGCGCAGGAGATACGACGTCAGACTGCCCGAACCAGCGCCGGCCTCGACCACGCGAGCACCGGGATAGATATCGGCCTGCGCAATGATCTGAGCGGCATCCTTGGGGTAGATGATCGCCGCGCCGCGTGGCATCGAGACGACGTACTCAAACAGCAGCGGGCGGAACACCTGATACGGGAAGTCCATCGACGACGTGATGACGATGCCCTCGGGCTGACCCAGCATGTCGTCATGCTTGATCTGACCCTTTTTGGTCGAGAACTCTTTGCCCGCTTCGAGGCGGACGTTGTGCTTGCGGTTCTTAGGATCGGTGAGGCGGACCCACTCCCCTTCGGTCAGGGGTCCGCTGCGGGTGAAGGACGTCATGGGCGACTCGCTCGGTAGGCCTCGTCGACAGCGCGAGAGGTGAGGACACCGAAGACAGATCCATCTGCTTCGGTCAGGGAATAGGCCTCGGCCGGCTGGGCAGCCATGGCGCGCAGGAGAACCGATCCTCTCAGATCGGCAGACAGCTCGATAGCGCCGGGCGGCGGAGTGGCACCTGGGAAACCGATATCGCGGGCAACGAGCAGGCGGATGCGGGCATCGCGGGCGGCATGACGCAAGGCATCGGTCGCGCCTTCCCAGAGGAACCAGGCCACGAAAAGGGCGATCGCGACGTTGATCGCCGAGTCGCGCAGGTTGCCCATCGTCAGGAGCGCCAGAACGACGACAGCCACGGCGGTGAAGCGCCCGATCCACGCGGCGATGCGGACTCCTGTCTGCTCGTGGCCCGTGACCTTCCAGATGATGGCACTGAAGACGCGTCCGCCGTCGAGCGGCAGGCCCGGAAGCATGTTGAAGGCAGCCACGAGCAGGTTCACGAACGCGATCGACCAGATGATGTCGGACGTCGTGCCAAACCGCAGCGCATCCGAGGCTGCGAACGCCCCAAGGGCGATAGCCAAGGAAGCGAGTGGGCCGACGATCGACGTCACGAGCTCTTGACCAGGTGTGCGACTCTCGCCGGCGATGACGGTTTCGCCACCCAGCAGGTGAAGCGTCACCGAGTCGACGTGCATCCCGTAGGCACGAGCGGCGACAAGGTGCGCGATCTCGTGAACGAGCACCGAGATGTAGAGCCCAATCACGAAGACCGTTGCCAGGACGTACGGGCTGGTCCCGACGCGGTCGTCCCAGCGCGGCGCGAAGAGCACGACCAGCACGACACCCATGACCAGCAGCGACGGCTTGATCAGCACATCGACACCCAGCACGCGGCCGATGCGCCATGTACCGGATCGGCGGGGTGAGCTCACTTCCCCAACCTATCGGGTGCTCCACGTCGGTCACCCGGGATGCACATGGTGCGAAGCCGCACCCCCCGCCAGATACCGCGAGCACTTCGGCACCCATGGGCTCCCTGGAAGGTGCAGGCTCGCACGACTTCGGGTTAGACGAACAGCGCGTCGAGGTGGGCCGGTGTAACGCCCTCGAGGGTCGGAATCTGCACACGTCGCGCGGCTTCGGGGACAGTCACGAAATGCGGGACCACCAGCACATCGCAACCAGCTGCACTTGCCGACGCGGCCCCCGTGCGCGAATCCTCGATCGCGAGGCACTTGGCTGCGTCGACGCCGAGCTTCTCGGCCGCCAGCAGATAGGGATCCGGGAAGGGCTTGGGGCGCTCGACGGCATCGCCCGTGACGACTGCCGCGAATGGAAGTGCCGCTGCAACGGGAGCGGCGATCGACGTATACGACATCGTCACCAGCGCCTGCGGCACTCCGTCCGCGTCGAGGGCCTCGATGAGCTCGCGTGCTCCAGGACGCCACTCGATGTGTTCGTGGAGAGCCGTAGCGAGCCGCGACACGAGATAGTCAACGATCTCTTCGGCCGACATGTCGATCTTGAGCTTGGCGCGGATGTACTCCCCCGACACGATCAGCGAGTTACCAACAAGGTGCAGCGCATCCTTTTCGGTCCAGATCTTGCCGTAGCTCGCAGCGAGTTCGTGCTCGGCGGCCATCCATAGCGGCTCGGTATCGACGATCGTGCCGTCGAGATCCCACAGGACGGCAGCGTAGGAAGTCACCGGATCACCGTAGTCGGTGTGTCCACGCCCCAGACGACCGCTCGAAGCATGTGGCTACCCATGAGAAGATGGGGCCACTAAGTTCGGGAACCCCCGAGGCCCAGGCGAGCCCGCCGCCGGCTGGAGTTCCCCAGCACTCCTTTTCGTTGATATTCGAGGAATGCTCGTGTCAGACACCACCGCCCGCCAAGAGACTCCCGTCCTTCGTCCCGATGCCACAGCAGAGCTGACCGCTCTTCTTCAGAGCCGGATCATGGTTCTCGATGGCGCGATGGGCACCGCGATCCAGCGCGACCGGCCCGACGAGGCCGGCTACCGCGGCGAGCGGTTCAAGGACTGGCCGTCCGACGTCCAGGGCAATAACGATCTGTTGACCCTGACGCAACCGGAGATCATCGCGGGCATCCACCGCGAGTACCTCGAATCCGGTGCCGACATGATCGAGACCAACACTTTCAATGCGAACTCGATCTCGCTGTCCGACTACGGCATGGAGGAGCTCGCCTACGAGCTGAATTTCGAGTCGGCTCGTCTTGCGCGCGTCGAGTGCGATGCCATGTCCGAGCGCACGCCCGACAAGCCACGCTATGTCGCCGGCGCCCTGGGACCCACGAGCCGCACCGCCTCAATCTCGCCGGACGTCAACGATCCGGGCGCCCGCAACGTGACGTACGACGAACTCGTCGAGGCATACAAGGAGGCGACAAGGGGCCTGCTCGACGGTGGCTCGGACGTCATCATCATCGAGACGATCTTCGACACGCTTAACGCCAAGGCGGCGATCTTCGCGGTCGAGACGGTTTACGAAGAGCTCGACCGCCGCTGGCCAGTCATCATTTCGGGCACGATCACCGACGCCTCCGGACGTACGCTGTCCGGTCAGGTTACCGAGGCGTTCTGGCACTCCATCCGACATGCGCAGCCGCTGCTCGTCGGCCTCAACTGTGCACTGGGCGCGCACGAGATGCGTCCCTATATCGCCGAGATCGCAAGAGTCGCCGACACGTTCGTCAGCTGCTATCCCAACGCGGGCCTGCCCAATGCCTTCGGCGAGTATGACGAAGAACCTGACCAGACCGCCGCGATCGTCTCGGAGTTCGCCGAGGCGGGCTTCGTCAACATGGTCGGCGGCTGCTGCGGCACGACCCCGGCCCACATTGCCGCGATCGCGCGTGACGTCGCCGACAAGACCCCTCGCATTCCGACCGAGAGCAGCCACGCGCTGCGCCTCTCGGGTCTCGAACCCGTCACAGTCGTCGAGGAGACGCTCTTCGTCAATGTCGGCGAGCGCACCAACATCACCGGCTCTGCCCGTTTCCGCAACCTGATCAAGGCCGGCGACTACACGACCGCGCTGGCCGTCGCCCGCCAGCAGGTCGAGGCCGGCGCACAGGTCATCGACGTCAACATGGACGAGGGCATGATCGATGGCGTCGAGGCCATGGAGCGCTTCATGAAGCTCATCGCCACCGAGCCCGATATCTGCCGCGTACCGACCATGATCGACTCGTCCAAGTGGGAGGTCATCGAGGCCGGGCTGAAGTGTGTCCAGGGCAAGTCGATCGTCAACTCGATCTCCATGAAGGAGGGCGAGGAGAAGTTCATCCGCGAGGCCCGACTCTGCCGCAAGTACGGCGCGGCAATTGTCGTGATGGCCTTCGACGAGGACGGCCAGGCCGATA
>JBBSSC010000124.1:0-6536 GCA_038242465.1 Propionibacteriales bacterium
CGGCGGCGGTCGTTGCCGACAAGCTCGGCAAGCGCCCCGCGGCTCACGGTGGGATAGGCCAGCAGGATGTCGTCGATCCCGTGGTCGACCAGCCAGTTGGACTCCGCGAGCGAATACGACATGACGCCGGTAAATCCGGGGCGTTGCAATGTCTGCTCGATGACGGAACGGACACGCACCGACTTGCTCGCGACGCGAATCGGCACGCCGCCAGCGCGGCGCACGAGATCGTCGGCATTGGCCCACAGTGCGGGCTCATCGATCATGGCAAAAGGGGTCTCGAGCGCGGCGGTAGCGCCCAGCAGGCGCTCGAACGGTGCTGGCATCACGTCAGTATGTCGCACGGGGGATCCAGCGCCCGGTCATCGATACTGGATCGATGCGCAGATTGCTGGGAGCCCTCGTCACGGTCGTGCTGGCATGCGGCGCATGCACCTCGTCGCCGTCAGACGACGAGCCCCGAACCGCCGCCAGCACATCGACCGAACCGGCACTCTCGTTGGCCTCGATTGGCATCGACTGGCCGGAGGCAGAGGCCACGCTGAGTCCGGTGGATCCACCGCCGCTGCCTGTCGGTTTCGACGCCGCTGTGTTCACGCGCATGACCGGCATCCTCACGGACTGGGCGCAGCTCACGACGCTCGACGAGGACGTCCGCTACAGCGGGACCCCGATCGACCGGATCGTCAAGGCGTTGCCCGAGAAGGTCGGTGCCGCGCTGCGGAAGCAGACTGCAGAAGCCGTGTCGCCGGGCCTCGCGGTCGCCAATGTTCTCGGTGACGAGGTATCGGTTGTCGGGGCCCCCCGTGTCACGACGGCCTGGAAGGTCTCGGCGGAGACCGATGACGCAGGCGAGCAGTACACGCGCCTCGAGCTACAGACCCGGGCGGCCTACGAGGTGCGGCTCGGCGACGACGCCCCGACGCGAGTTATCGGCGTGCTGCGGATTCACGCCCTCAGCGCGTACCGCGACACGACCGATGATTACGGCGTCAGCGGAGGATGGCAGGAGTTCGGTGCGCTCGACTGCTCGCTGGCGCTCGATGACGACCTGATCCCGGAAGAAGACCTCGAGGCCGCGGCGAGCGACCTGAAGACGTTCGCCGAGGTTGGTAGCGGCAAGAAGCTCGTGATGCCGCCGCTCGCCGCCACGGAAGAGGTCGATGCGCAGTATCTGCAACGCTGCCGCAACGGGCTGACCTAGGCCTCGCTACAATGATTCTGCGGGCTTCGGCCCCAAGCCTCTGTAGCTCAGTTGGTAGAGCGCCTCACTTGTAATGAGGATGTCGCGGGTTCGACTCCTGTCGGAGGCTCAACATTGTCGGTCCGCATGTCGTGGATCAGCAGCGCCAGGCCCAGCGAGAGCATCGAGTCCGGTTCGTCGAGATCGATGTTCAGCACGGTTTCGATGGTCCGGAGCCTGCTGTAGAGGCCGGGCCGGCTAAGCCCGGCCGCCTTCGCCATGGCTGTCTTGTTGCCGTGCAGCGCCGCGAATAGCCGGACAAGGTCCATCAGTCCGGCGCCCTTCTCGCCGTCGTGGGCGAGCAGTGGCGCGAGCTCGGACTCGGCAAAGGCGATAAGCCGCTCATCGTCCTGAAGCTGTGCCACCAGGCCGCGAACGCGTACGTCGGTAGATCTGAAGTAGGGGACCATCGAGTCAGGCAGTGCGTGGGCCGCTCGGGCGATGTGCGCTGTGGCTCTGATGCGGGACGCGGCCACGAGGAGGGAGCTGCTGGTCCTGCCGACCCCGATGGTCCTGCCGGGTTGTTCGTCGCCGCCCTCCTTGGGGTTCGACAGCGCCGAGGCCAAGCGCCTCATGATCTGGTCTTCGTCATCTGCTCGACTCAGCGCGACAACTACTCCGACGCGATCATCGGCGATACCGCCGGCGAAGGCGTCGATCGCGGCGAGTCGAAGCGCCCGAGCAACGGCATCTAAGTGGGAGCGCGCGCGCTGTTGTCGGGCGATCTCGTCGGGGTGCTGGACCGCACGGAACTGGATGACGACGGGGACGTACTGCGCTGCTTTCGGCACGCCGAGGGCGTGTGCCCGGCTGGTCGCGGTCGCTTCGTCGCGGACTCGGCCGTCCTGCAGCTCCTGCAGCAACGACTCCTGGGCCTGAAAGTGCAGACGATTCAAGTCTCGTTCGACGAGTCTGGAGATCTGGAGGCCCTGCGCGGCTCGCTGGAGCACCATTGCGGCCTGCGCCTCGTCGGCGCGATGGGGTGAGATGAGCCGTCCCCACGGCGATCCCCCCAGACCTACTGGACAGGTGAGCCAATCCTCAGGCCCGGCGTTGCCCGGCGAGTCGAGCATCGGTGTGCGGCGTGAGCGTTCGTCCCAGTTCGTCAGCAGCTCCCGGACCTCGGCGTCGTGCGCGGACAGGGCCAGCACCTTGTGGCCCACATCCTCCAGGACCACAGGGCCCGAGATGAGCTCCGAGGCAGCCTTCAAGATGGTCGATGTGTCTGCGCTCTCCAGACTCAGTGCCGTGAACACCTCGTGGGTGCGTTGGGCGAACTGCAGATCCTCGAACTGTTCGCTGACGATCAAGCGATGGACGGCTTCCGTGATGGCGACGAATCTCACGGGATGGTTCAGCACGACCAGGGGGAGACCCAGCCGCTCGGCCTCCGCGACGACGTGCGAGGGCACCGCCGGCAGGGTCGACCCGAGCTCGATGACGAGACCGCACGATCGCGCCTCCTGGAGCTGCCACAAGAACCGGCTCGTCGCGGCTTGGGACCCAACGAGCGGAAGCCCTGTGGTCAGGACGACCTCGCCGCCCTGCAAGACGTCCCGCACGTCGGCGATCTCCGTGACGTGGACCCAGCGCACGGGACGATCCAGACTCGCTTCGCCGGTGAGAACCTGCGGCCGGCCGGTCGAGAGCTCGTCCATCGACAGCATGGTTCTCAGCGTTGGCGGCATCGGGAGATTCTAGATCATGGAGTTACAGTGCGTAAGCCCGCGTGCTCAGACTCTTACGATGTGGGCTGCCGTGCGGAGCCTGGCGCATGCGAGGCTGAAACCCCAAGCTCTCAAGGGAGACCTGCATGACAGTCACGATCGGTCACTGGTGCGCCGGAGCGCCATTCGAAGGCTCGGATGCTCGAACGGCCGATGTCACCAATCCCGCGACGGGTCGTGTGTCGGCGCAAGTTGCCCTGGCCTCAGAGGTTGATGCCCGGCACGTCATCCGGTCAGCCATCGAAGCCGCACCGAAGTGGGCGGCGCTGTCGATCGCGCGGCGATCCCAGGTCATGTTCGCCTTCCGTGAGCTGCTCAACGCTCGCAGCGACGAGCTGGCGGCGATCATCACGAGTGAGCACGGCAAGGTGCTGTCGGATGCGCGCGGCGAGGTCGCGCGCGGGCAAGAAGTCGTCGAGTTCGCCTGCGGGCTCGGCCACCTTCTCAAGGGCAGCCACACCGCCGGTGCCTCGACCGGTATCGATGTCCACTCGTTGCGGCAGCCACTCGGAGTTGTGGGAATCATCAGCCCCTTCAACTTCCCCGCAATGGTTCCGATGTGGTTCTTCCCGGTCGCGATCGCAGCAGGAAACGCTGTGGTGCTGAAGCCCAGCGAGAAGGATCCATCGGCCGCGATCTGGATGGCGGAGCTGTGGAAGGAGGCAGGGTTGCCCGACGGCGTGTTCAACGTCCTGCAGGGCGACAAGGTCGCCGTCGACGCATTGCTCGACAGCCCCGATATCGCGGCGATCAGCTTCGTCGGTTCGACTCCGATCGCCGAGTACGTCTACGAGCGAGCCAGCAGTAACGGCAAACGAGTTCAGGCCTTGGGCGGGGCGAAGAACCACATGGTCGTGCTCCCCGACGCGGATCTCGACCTTGCCGCCGACTCGGCTGTCAACGCGGGCTACGGCAGCGCGGGTGAGCGGTGCATGGCGATCAGCGTGCTGGTCACAGTAGGAGACATCGCGGATGACCTGGTGGCGCGTATCGCCGAGCGCACGCGGACGCTCGTCATCGGCGACGGGGCAAAATCCGAGCAGCGTGAGGTGGATATGGGTCCGCTGGTCACCGAGGCGCACCGCGACCGCGTCGCAGGATTCATCGCCTCCGGTGAGAAGGCCGGTGCCGAGGTCGTCATCGACGGCCGTGACATCGCGCCGCGGGGGATCAGCAACGGCTTCTGGCTCGGGCCGACGCTGTTCGATCACGTCACGCCGGAGATGGACATCTACACCGAAGAGATCTTCGGGCCCGTCCTGTGCGTCGTCAGGGTCGACACATATGACGATGCCGTCGCCCTTGTCAACGCGAGCCCATACGGCAACGGCACAGCGCTGTTCACCAACGATGGCGGTGCGGCCCGCAAGTTCGAGCTGGACGTCGAGGTCGGCATGATCGGCATCAACGTCCCAGTTCCAGTCCCCGTCGCCTACTACTCCTTCGGTGGATGGAAGGCATCGCTCTTCGGCGACAGCCATGCCCACGGCACCGAGGGCGTCCACTTCTTCACCCGCGGCAAGGTCGTCACCTCCCGCTGGGCCGACCCGTCGGTTGCCCGGGCGGGCGGCCTGGAGCTAGCGTTTCCGAGCAATCAATGAGGCGCCACACCACGGTCTTCGAGCGGCAGGCGCCGTCCGAGTCGCTCGTGACGGAGGCCTTGAGCGCCACGCAACACCGCGTCTTTTGGCTCGATGACGCGCCGTCCACGTCGTATCCCCAGCTGACGTCCACGGTCGAGGCCGACCTGACGGTGGTCGGTGGCGGCTACTGCGGTCTGTGGACCGCAGTGCTGGCCAAGCGACGTGATCCGGCGGCGCGGGTCGTGCTGCTCGAGGGACAGACGATCGGCTGGGCAGCGTCGGGGCGCAATGGCGGTTTCGCCGAGGCGAGCCTGACGCACGGTGAGGAGAACGGGCGCAGCCGCTGGCCCGAGGAGTACGACATGATCGAGCAGATGGGCCTGGACAACCTCGACGCGATCGAGCGCGATGTGTCCGAGCTCGGGATGGATGTGCAGCTCGAGCGGACCGGCGTCCTGTCGGTCGCGTACGAGCCGCACCAAGTGCAGTGGTTGAAGGATGCCGAGCACGGCGAGTGGCTCGACGAGTCCGCCGTCCAGGCGGAGATCGCCAGCCCTATCTTCCGGGCAGGACGATGGACCAAGGACGACAGCGCCCTCGTCCATCCGGGACGCCTGGTAGCCGAGCTCACACGGGTCGCGAGGGAGCTCGGGGTCGAGATCTTCGAGCAGTCCGCCGCGACCGGACTTCAGTCCCGTCGACACGGACAGGTGGAGGTGCGCACGGCGCGTGGACTGGTCCGGAGCAGGAAAGTTGCGCTGGCGACCAATGTGTTCCGGCCTCTGCTGCGCCGCACCCGCCTCTCGACCGTGCCGGTTTACGACTACGTGCTCATGACCGAGCCGCTCAGCGAGGCGCAGCAGGCCTCGATCGGCTGGAGTAACCGGCAGGGCGTGAGCGACCTGGCCAACCAGTTCCACTACTCGCGGCCGACGGCCGATGGCCGGATCCTCTATGGCGGCTACGACGCGATCTATCACACAGGACGACAGGTACGGCCCCAGTACGAAGATCGCGATGCGTCGTACCGCACGCTCGCCTCGCACTTCCTGACGACGTACCCGCAACTGGAAGGCGCCGGGTTCAGCCATCGCTGGGCCGGCGCGATTGACACCTCCATCCAGTTCTGCGCATTCCACGGCCTCGCCCGCCGCGGACGGGTCGCCTACGCGGCCGGGTTCACGGGCCTCGGTGTGGCAGCAACCCGCTTCGCCGCCGAGGTCATGCTCGACCGCCTGGAGGGCGATCCGACCCCGCGCACGCAGCTGAAGATGGTGCGCAAGAAGCCGTTGCCGTTCCCGCCTGAGCCATTGACCACGATCGGGATCGAGGCGACGAAGTGGTCGCTCGATCGAGCCGATCACCGCGAGGGTCGGCGCAACCTGTTGCTGCGAGGTCTCGACAAGCTCGGTCTGGGGTTCGACTCATGAAGGTACGGTCAGTGATTCTCATTGACGATGCTCGCACCGCGATCCTCGATCAGGTAGAGCTCGATCCCGCGGATGTGGTCGGAGGTTCGCCGCGAACATCCATCACGCCGCTGCTCACGACGGATGGGCTCGAGATCGGGATCTGGGAGATCACGTCGGGCATCGTGGTCGACACCGAGGTCGATGAGGTGTTCATCGTCCTGGCCGGACGCGCGCGAGTGGATCTCGCCGACGGCGAGAGTCTCCTGATCGGGGCGGGCGCGGTGGTCCGCCTCGCGGCGGGAGATCGGACGACCTGGATCGTCTACGAGACCCTGCGCAAGATCTACATCATGCTGCCCGGGCAGACCACGAAGAATGACGCGTCATGAGCGATATCGTCCAGAACTATGTCGACGGGGCACTGATCGACTCGACGACGATCGATTTTATCCAGCTGATCGATCCGACGACAGGACTGGCCGACGGCCGGTCGCCGATCTCCACGGCAGAAGAGGTCGATGCGGCGTTCAGCGCGGCGCTCGCGGCGTCCAAGAGCTGGAAGCGGACCACA
>JBBSSC010000125.1:0-6511 GCA_038242465.1 Propionibacteriales bacterium
AGATCACCTCAAGAAGATCCTCGGCCCCACCGGCAAGCGTCAGGCGGCCATCGCCGAGCGTGTGACCGATGTGTGGCAGCTCGGCTCGGGCTGGGCCAGCCACGTGCTCGCCGAGCTCGCGATGTCGAGCCGTGACGGCGCCAGCGTGCGCGGCGGCGAGTACGGCTCGCTTCCCGTGCTTGCAACGGGTGCCGATGTCGATGCCGCGGTGGACGCCAGTGTCCAGGCCGTCGCCGCACGCAACGGCGTGAGCGTCGACCTGCCGTCGTCCGGCGGGGGAGAAGCCACGATCGATGCGGCCGCCCTCGGCGAGTTCACGGCACAGATCACGGGCCCCGACGGCGTCCTGGCCTCATCGGCACGCCTCGTGCTCGACCAGCTCGGTCTGACCGAGGTGGCCGTTGCCCACGAGCCCGATGCGGCCGACGCCGAGGTGCTGGCGCGGGTCGAGTCCGAGCTCGGCAGTGACTGGGCCAAGCTCACCGCGCCCGCGTTCAACGCCGCGCACGCGGTGCAGCTCGACGATCGTTGGGCCAGTGCCCGCGAGGACCTCGCCCGCCTGGCCACCGGCCAGACCGTCGACACCGCGTTCCTGGGAGCCGGCCAGGTCGTTGCGGCGCAAGCCACGTGGTGGTCGACGAAGGTCGACGACACCGCGCTGGCGGCTCGCTTCGGCGAGATCGCGCAGCAGGCTCGGCAGTCGGCAGACGGCCAGTGGGCCGACGAGCTCGCGGTGGTGACCGGGGCCAGCAAGGGATCGATCGCCGCAGGCGTCGTCGGGCAGCTACTCGCCGGCGGTGCGACGGTCGTCGCGACGACATCGGGCATGAGCCCGTCCAAGCTCGCGTTCTTCAAGGAGCTGTACCGCTCGCATGCCGTCAACGGCGCGGCGTTGTGGGTCGTCCCGGCCAACATGGCGTCATTCGCCGATGTCGACGCTCTGTCGGAGTGGATCAGCTCCGAGCAGACCCAGACGCGCGCTGGCGCCACGACGGTGCTCAAGCCCGCCATGACGCCGACGCTGCTGTTCCCGTTCGCGGCAGGCCCGGTCTCGGGCGATCTGCGCGATGCGGGCAGCCGTACCGAGATCGACATGCGCATCCTGCTGTGGTCGGTCGAGCGCCTGATCGGTGCCCTGTCGGCACATGGCCAGGATCACGACATCGACGCCAAGCTGCATGTTGTCCTGCCGGGCTCGCCCAACCGCGGGATGTTCGGCGGCGACGGCGGCTACGGCGAGGCCAAGGCCGCGCTGGACGCTCTCGTCTCGCGTTGGTCGGCCGAGCGGACGTGGGGCGAGCGCGTCACGTTGGCCCACGCGATCATCGGCTGGGTCCGCGGCACCGGCCTGATGGGCGCCAATGATCCGCTGATCGAGGCCGTCGAGGCCGCGGGCGTCCGCACCTGGACGACCGCCGATATGGCTTCAGCACTGCTGGAGACCTGCGAGCCCGCGGCGCGGGCCGCTGCGCTCGAGGCTCCGCTGACCGTCGACCTGACGGGTGGCCTCGGCGGCACGCGCATCGACATGAAGGCGCTGGCCGAGGGCATCGAGCGCCCGGCCGCCGCTGTGAAGGACGAGACCGCGACGATCACGGCGCTGGCACCTTCGCCCGCGCAGCTTGATCGCGTCGAGTCCGTCGAGTGGGCATCCATCGACACCCGCCCCGAGGACCTGGTGGTCATCGTCGGCGCGGGCGAGCTGGGCCCCTACGGCTCGGCGCGCACGCGCTTCGAGGTCGAGGTGTCCGACGAGCTGTCGGCCGCTGGCGTCCTCGAGCTCGCGTGGTCCACGGGCCTCGTGAGCTGGGATGCGGCCGGTGGCGGCTGGTTCGACACCGCGACGCAGGATAAGGTCGACGAGGCCGATCTGGTCGAGCGCTACGAAGAGACGGTTCGCGAGGCTGTGGGCATCCGTCGCTACGTCGACGAGGGTTCGATGATCGACAACGCGGCTCCGCTGCTGACCTCGGTGTTCCTCGACAAGGATCTGTCGTTCACGGTCAGCAACGAGTCCGAGGCGCGCGCACTGCGCGATGCGGACCCCGAGCGCACCGTTATTTCCGCCACGGCGGACGGCGACTGGACCGTGACCCGCAAGGCCGGCACCGAGATCCGCGTGCCGCGCCGGATGAAGCTGACCCGCACGGTCGGTGGCCAGATCCCGACGGGCTTCGACCCGACGGTGTGGGGCGTGCCGGCCGAGATGGTCGAGTCGATCGATCGGGTCGCGCTGTGGAACCTGATCTGCACCGTCGACGCATTCCTCTCGAGTGGCTTCACGCCGTCCGAGCTGATGCGCTGGGTCCATCCCGCGCTGGTGGCCAACACCCAGGGCACCGGAATGGGTGGCATGCAGTCGATGCAGTCGCTGTACATCGACACGCTGCTGGGCGAGAACAAGGCCAACGACATCCTGCAGGAGGCGCTGCCGAACGTTATCGCGGCGCACGTCGTGCAGTCGTACGTCGGCTCGTACGGTGCGATGGTGCACCCTGTCGCGGCCTGCGCCACGACGGCTGTCTCGGTTGAGGAGGGGGTCGACAAGATCCGGCTCGGCAAGGCGGAGTTCGTGGTGTCCGGCGGCTTCGATGATCTGTCGGTCGAGGGCATCGTCGGCTTCGCGGACATGTCGGCCACGGCCGACTCGGGCGCGATGCGGGCCAAGGGCCTCGAGGACAAGTACTTCAGCCGCGGCAACGATCGTCGCTACGGCGGCTTCGTCGAGTCGCAGGGCGGCGGCACGATCCTGCTCGCACGCGGCGATGTCGCGCTGCGGATGGGACTGCCCGTGCTGGGCGTCGTCGCCTACGCCGGATCGTTCGCGGACGGCGTGCACACGTCGATCCCGGCACCCGGCATCGGCGCACTGGCCGCAGGGTTGGGTGGACGTCAGTCGGCGCTGGCGAAGTCGCTCAAGACGCTCGGACTCACGGCGGACGACATCGGCGTCCTGTCGAAGCACGACACCTCGACGGGCGTCAACGAGCGCAACGAGTCGGAGCTGCACGAGCGGCTCGCGGAAGCGATCGGTCGCAGCGAGGGCAATCCGCTGTTCGTCATCTCGCAGAAGACCCTCACGGGCCACGCGAAGGGCGGCGCGGCGGCATTTCAGATCATCGGCCTAACGCAGGTGCTCTCGGGCGGCGTCATCCCGCCCAACCGCAGCCTCGACTGCGTCATGGACGATCTGGCCGAGCACGAGCACCTCGTGTGGCTGCGTCAGCCGCTCGCGACAGGACAGCTCAAGGCCGGCCTGGTCACGAGCCTTGGCTTCGGCCACGTCGCGGGTCTCATCGCGATCGTCCATCCGCAGGGCTTCATCGCCACGCTGGCCGACGACGAGCGCGATGCGTACCTCGAGCGGGCGCAGGCCCGGGTGATCGAGGGCCGCATGCGGCAGGTGCGGGCGATGTACGGCGGCGCGCCGCTGTACGAGCGTCCTGCCGATCGTCGCCTGGGCAGCGAGGGCATCCGCCGTCGCGAGGCCGGGATGCTGCTGGATCCCGACGCGCGCCTCGGGGAGGACGGCACCTACTTCGGTGCTTCCTGCCAGTGAGGATCGCCGGGATAGGGGTCGATCTGGTCCACGTGCCGTCGTTCGCGGACCAGCTCGCCCAGCCCGGCACCCGGTTCGGGTCGGCTTTCCTGCCGGGGGAGCGAAGTGATGCGCGCAGTCGGACATCCGACGCCGCGCGTCACCTCGCTGCCCGGTGGGCGGCCAAGGAGGCCGTGATCAAGGCCTGGTCGGCATCGATATACGGCGAGGCTCCGGTCATGGGCGAGGATGTCCACGCGCTCATCGAGGTCGTCTCGGACGCCTGGGGACGTCCGCGCATCCGCCTGCACGGTGAGGTCGCCAAGCATCTGGCCGGCCAGAGCCTCGAGATCTCCTTCAGCCACGACGGCGACTACGCGATCGCCTACGTCATCCTCTCCCGCTAACCTCCCGCCGGTTTACCACGCTGGCAAGGCAAACGTGCTCCGGGCGCGGGAAACTACCCGCGCCCGGACGGTGGTTGCGACGCCCGGACGCTGTTCGGCGACGCGCTCAGCGCAGTGCACCAGACCGGCGCAGCAGACCAGGCCGGAGCAGTGGACCAGTTCAGCTCAGGGGGATGACGGTGGCGTTGCGGGTGTAGAGCTTGCGCGACTGCTCGATGCCGCGCAGGATCTTGCCCGCCGTGCCGGCTTGGGCATCCACGTCGAGACCCGTCCAGACCCAGCGCGACATGCCGAGCTGCTCGTCACGCACCGCGTCCTCGCGGATCTTCTCGTCGGTGATCTGCTGGCCGGCATCGGTGGTGTAGGGGTTCAGACGCCCGTACTTGACCAGGCCGTCGAATTCTCCGGTGTGCCGCGCTTCGATCCAGGCGAAGTCGGTGCGGGCGACGAATCGGCCGTCGACGTCCTTCACGACGAACTGGAGCTCCGGGTGGGGGATGTGGTGGCGCCACATCATGTGGAGGGACCGGACCTCGCCAACGGTCTCGAGCAGACCGTTGGAAAGTCGGATCGCCAGGCGCGCACGGCGCGTACCGAGCCAGTGATCGAAGCGCCGTCCCTGCTCCAGCAGCTCCTCGCGGCTGATGTCGAGTGTGCGGAGCGCCGAGCTGGCCACGACCATCCCGGACTCGACGGTGGCGCGGCTGCACGTCTCGAACACCGCCCGACTCGGTTCGACGACCAGCAGGCCTTGCACCTCACGGACATCGTCGTCGGGGAGGATCAGCCCATGGTGGTAGACCACTCCGGCTTCTTTGCGTCCTGAGCCTGCGTCCAGCCGCGTTACGTGCACGGTGGCCAGGTCAGCGCCGTACAGGTCGAAGCCATGGAGCGCGGCGGCCGTGTGGTGGCTCGCGACGACGCCCGGGCCGAGCTTGAGCAGCACGGATCGGGCTAGGACGCAGTGGCGCTGCGTTGCTGACATCTGCGCCCACGCGGTCGCGAAGACGTACGTGCCGTGGCGGACCCGCTTGAGGATCCCGGCCTTGACCGCACGTCTGATCGCGACATCGCTGTGGCCGATGTCGTTGAGCTGGTGACGCATGACGTAGCCGCCGTTGACGTCGATGATCAGATGCAGGTCGTCCATGGATTCACGGTGGCGCGGAATCCGTCGCGATGGCGGGACGGACGTCCGGCTGTGGACGCTCGCGAAGGGCATCCGCGGCTGTGGAGAGCGTCCGGGCTCGGCAACCTACGTCCGGGCGCGGCAAGTTTCCGTCGCCCGGAGGGGGTTCCCGTTGCCAGCGTGGTAAACCGAAGCGGGCGGGGTCAGTCGTGTTCGGCGCTGAGCAGGTAGGCGGCGACGAGTCGCTTGAGCTCGATGATGGACTCGCTGTGGGCCTGGCCGTCGCGGATCGAGAAGTTCAGCATCGAGTAGACGACGTGGACGAGTACCTCGGCCATGATGGTCCGGCGTTCGCGCGGGTTGCTGGGCGTCAAGGGGGCCAGGAAGCGTGCGACCGCGGCTGCGAGCTCGCGCTCGGTGACGGCCGCAGTGGCTCGGGTGGCGGGGGTCGACTGCACGGCGAGCCACACCGCGCGCCTAGACGGGTCGTTGGCCCATAGCGCGGCCATGTGGTCGACGAGGCGGTCGACGAACTTGAGCCAGTCGAGCGAGGGGATGGCCTCGGCGAACGATGCGAGCTCGAGCCGCACCGCGACGGCATCGACTCGATCGAGCTCGCACACGATGACGTACTTGTTCTGGAAGAACTGGTAAAGCGTGCCGATCGGCAGGCCCGCGCGGTGGGCGACCTCCTCGCACGTAAACGATTCGAAGCCGACGTCGAGCAGCAGCTCGCGCGCGACCAGCAAGAGGTGGTCGAACTTTTTGTGGCTCCGCTCCTGGGTCGGGCGGCGCCGGGGTTCAAGGATCTCGGCGGTCACGGGCGCAACCCTAGCGCGAAGCGGCTCTCCCTGCGTCGATCAGCGGCGCAATCATGTCGCCGATGCCTTCAAAGCCGCTTCCGACGGTCTGTCCCTGCGAGTGCCGGAAGTGAATTCCCTCGAGGATCACGGCGAGCTTGAAGAATGCCAGCGAGAGGTGGAAGCCGATGTCACTGACGTCGCGGCCCGAGCCGTCGGCATACCGGCCGAGCACCGCATCACGGTCGAGGTAGCCGGGAGCTAGGGGCGCATCTGTGACGACTGCTCCGGAGGCGGGTGCCACCTCGGCGAGCTGCTGGTATGCCAGCATCAGCGCAACATCCGTGAGCGGATCGCCCAGCGTGCTCATCTCCCAGTCGAGGACCGCCGTGACGCGATCGTCCTCCACCAGCAGGTTGTCGAGCCTGAAGTCGCCGTGCACGATAGTCCCCTCGCCCTCAGCGGGGATGTTGGTCTCGAGATAAGCGACGAGCTTGTCCACCCCGGGCAGCTCTCGGCTCGTCGAGGACGCCAGCTGCTTCTTCCAGCGTGAGACCTGACGCGTCAGATAGCCGTCGGGGCGCCCGAACTCACCGAGCCCAACTGTGCGGTAGTCAACGGTGTGCAATGTCACAAG
>JBBSSC010000126.1:0-6480 GCA_038242465.1 Propionibacteriales bacterium
CACCGAAGTTCCACCACAGCCCCAGCGAGATCGGCGGGAGCAGCAGGCCGGACGTTCCGAGCCGCCGGTAGTCCAGGTGCTGATAGCGATCTTCGGCCGCTACGTACGGGCGATGTGTCTCGGGCACGGGATCGGCGTAGTAGCGCTCTTCGGTCATGTGTTCACGCTAGCCGGAGCAGCGCTTCAGCGCGCCACGGCGAGCAGAACCGGCTCGTCGGCCCCTACCCAGGTTCCAGTCAGCGTCTCGTCCTGCATGGCCCAGGCGTCACCGAGGACGCGCAGCACCTCGAGGTCCGCGACGGATGTCGCAACGATCGTCGCCGAGCCCGCGTCGCGCACGTCGACCAGCCCGACGGATGAGATGACGGTCGCCGATCCGCTGCCGACGACGCGAACACTCGGCTCGATCGTCGTATGGACGCCATCAGCGTCCCGCTCGAGCGCGGCCTCCGTCCCGCCGCCGAGGATTACGGTTGCGAGGGCCGACGCGTAGACCGGATCGCCGCACGCGTCGTATACCCAGCGATCACCGAGCACCGTGTGCTGCATCGTGCCGATGAGCCACTCGTCCGCGCCGGCCAGAGGGGCGCCGCGATACGTCATGGGGATC
Source organism: Propionibacteriales bacterium (assembly GCA_038242465.1). Lineage (GTDB taxonomy): Bacteria > Actinomycetota > Actinomycetes > Propionibacteriales > Nocardioidaceae > Aeromicrobium. The sequence continues at coordinate 611 of JBBSSC010000126.1, forward strand.
TGCAGGATCGGACCGTCGCCGGATCGCACCAGATGCGTCTCGATGCCGACCTCACCATCGGGATCGTCGAAGCGATAGGCCCCGATTGCTACGAGCCCGACATCGTCGCCCGTGAACCACGGCTGGGTGGGGGTCCAGGTGCGCATCAGCTCGATCTTGCTCGGATGAATCTCAGCGGCGTGGAGGAGGGCCATCCCTCGAACCTAACGCAGTCGCGTGATCTCCACACCGACGAACAGCTCGGAGCCGCCCGCGGTGGAGTAGATGCCTCGCAGCGGAGGGCTGTCGCCGTAGTCGCGGCCCTTCGCAACGACGACGTGGCGCGGCCCGGGTGCGATCGCATTGGTCGGATCCCAGCCGACCCACTCGCCGTCCCACCACTCGATCCAGGCATGCGACTCGCCCTCGACGGACTCGCCGACGATTGGATCGGGCGAAGGGTGCAGATAGCCCGAGACGTAGCGCGCCGGGATGCCCGCGTCGCGCAGCGCGCCGAGACTCAGATGGGCGAAGTCTTGGCAGACGCCGGTGCGCGCATCCCACGCATCGGCCGCGAATGTCGTGACCTCGGTGCTACCGGGGACGTAAGCGACGCTCGTGTGCAGCAACTGCATCACGGCCATGACGTAATCGCTGGGACGCTGCGACGCTGCGCGGATCGTCACCAACAGCTCGTGCAGACCGAGCGACGGAGCGACCCAGCTCGACAGCTGGAGGTACTCGCACCACTCGTCCCTGACATCGGATGTCAGATCGTCCCATTCGATCCCGTGCTGCTTGGGCGCGACTTCTTGCGTGTCGACGATCGACGTTGCGATGACCATCAGATCCGCATGCGGATCGTGCACCTCGAACGACGTGACGGTCGTGCCCCAGTAGTCGCGGTACTCGTAAGACCACGGTGTCGGCGAGATCTCTAGCCGCGATCGCAGGACGTACTGCTCCGACGTCGTCATGGGCGTCATGCGGGCCTCGTTGAACGACGCCATCGCGCCCTTCTCGTAGTGATAGCCCGTCGTGTGCTTGATCCGCAACTGCATCTGCACAGGGTTCACAGGAGCACGCCTCCCCGCCACGTGTGTGTCTCGGACTCTGCGAAGTAGCGCGCCGAGACGGCATCGCTGGCCGCCGCACAACTGCGCTGCAGCCGCTCCATCTCGACCGGTAGGTCGAAGACGATGTCGGCGAGGGGGCGATATTCAAGCTCGGTACGGGCACGGCCCAGAAGGCGCTGCGCCTCGTCACCGAAGCCCGAGCGCTGACCCGATGAGTCCAGCTTGGTCAGTGCTCGCTCCGCCTCGGCCAGGGATGAGACGATCGACCGCGGGAACCAGCGGTCGAGCAGCAGGAACTCAGCGGCCTGGCGATCGGCCTCGATGCCGCGGTACGCACGGATGAAGCTCTCATATGCGCCGCAGGCCCGCAGCGTCGTCGGCCACGCGACCTGAGGCCCGGAGGCGAGCGCGGCGGTTGAGAGCAGGCGCGCGGTCATGTCGACCCGTTCGATGCTGCGGCCCAGCATGTAGAAGTTCCAGCCGTCATCGCGTGACATCGTCGAGTCGGCGATGCCCGAGATCATGGCCGTGCGGTTGCGGACCCAGTTGAACATGTCCGGGGGACGCATCGCCCGCGCCGTGCTGAGGCCTCGCCATGTCGTGTTGATCGCGGCCCAGATATCGGTCGAGAGCGTCTCGCGGGCGCGGCGGGAGCTCTCGCGGGCAGCGCCAATCGCGGCGGCGATCGACGTCGGGGAGTCGGGGTTGTGCGCCAGCAGGTCGAGCATCATCCAACGGTTGGGCTGGCCCGTGTAGTCCTCGACGCCCATGACCGACAGGAGCTGCTCGCACGACGTCCGCTCGTCCATGCCGGGATCTTCGATCAAGACCTGCATCTGGACGTCGAGGATGCGCGCGGTGTCGTCGGCGCGCTCGAGATAGCGCCCGATCCAGAACAGCGACTGCGCGATGCGGCTCAGCATGCGTCGTCACCTCCCCTCGTCGGACGGGTGGAAACGAGATCCTGCCCCTGCTGCTGTTCCTGCTCCTGGACGTGGACCTCGCCCGCGGTGCTGTCGAGCGCGGGCCCCGCCGACTGGCCGATGCCTGATACCAGTGTCGCGGTCGGCGCGATCTCGCCCTCATCGTCCGGGTCGGTGGGCCGGGCCAGCACCCAGGTGTCTTTGGAGCCGCCGCCGCGCGAGGAGTTCACGATGAGCTCGCCCTCGGGCAGCGCGACGCGGGTCAGGCCGCCGGGCAGGACGAAGACATCGTCGCCGTCGTGCACCGCGAACGGGCGCAGGTCGACGTGCCGCGGACGACTGCCGTCCTCGACCAGCGTTGGGACGGTCGACAGCGAGATGACAGGCTGCGCGATCCAGGCACGCGGATCTAGCAGGATCTTGTCGCGCAGCTCGTCGAGCTCTTCACGGGATGCCGCCGGACCGATCACGATGCCCTTTCCGCCGGAGCCGTCGACGGGCTTGAGCACGAGCTCGTCGAGCCGGTCGAGCACCTCTTCGCGCTGATCGGCCTCGCCCATGCGCCACGTGTCGACATTGCGCAAGATGGGCTCCTCCGAGAGGTAGTAGCGGATCAGGTCGGGGACATAGGTATAGAGAAGCTTGTCGTCGGCGACGCCGTTGCCGACCGCATTCGCGATCGTGACGTGGCCAGCGCGCGCAGCGTTGATGATGCCCGGGACGCCCAGTGCCGAGTCGGCGCGGAACTGCACCGGGTCGAGGAACTCGTCGTCGATGCGCCGGTAGATGACGTGCACGGGTTCGAGTCCCTGCGTCGTGCGCATCATGACGCGGCCCGAGCGGCACACCAGATCTCGTCCCTCGACGAGCTCGACGCCCATCGTGCGGGCGAGCAGGGTGTGCTCGAAATATGCCGAGTTGTAGACGCCGGGCGTCAGGACCACGACAGTCGGATCGCTGACGCCAGCCGGGGCGGCCTTGCGCAGGGCCGCGAGCAGATGCTGCGAGTACTGCGAGACGGGCCGGATGCGGTGATCCGCGAACACCTCGGGCAGGGCGGCAGAGAGCGCACGGCGGTTCGTCATGACGTACGAGACGCCCGACGGCACGCGGACGTTGTCCTCCAGCACCCGGAAGTCGCCATTGCCGTCACGGATCAGATCGACGCCCGCCACGTGCACGCGCACCCCGTTGGCGGGCTCAAGCCCCGCGACGACGCGGTGATAGTGCGGGGACGTCACGACGGTGCTGCGCGGAACGACGCCGTCGGCGAACAGCTCGCCGGGACCGTACGCATCCGCGAGGAAAGCTTCGAGCGCGAGGACGCGCTGACGAACGCCCGTCTCGACGTGATCCCAGTCCCCCGGCTCGATCAATCGGGGCGCGATATCGAGCGGGAACGGCCGCTCCTCGCCCTCGACGCCGAATGTCACGCCCTGCTCGAGATATGACGACGCCAGCGAGTCGGCCCGCAGTCGCACCTCGTCGGCACCCATCTTCTCGAACGAGGTGTGAACCTGCTGATAGCTCGGACGCACCTCGCTTCCGGCGAACATCTCGTCGAAGCCGGCGACCGGGCCGTAGCCGTCGAAGAGGTCTGAGGTGTCCACGCGTCAACCGTAGGACAGATTTGCTACCCGCGTGTTTCGGCCGGGGTCATACTGACTGCCTGTCCGGAGCTTTTTGCTCGGCTTCCAGGTCAGATGATCTTCCAGAGCGCTACGCTCGGCTCAGGCTCTACCGACCGAAGGGGGCCCGCCGTGTCCGACGCCTACGTACTGGTCCTCAACGCGAGCTATGAGCCCCTGCAGCGCGTCTCGATGCGGCACGCGATCAAGATGCTGGTGCGCGAGGTCGCGGTCATCGAGGAGGCGGCCGGCGGATCGTTCGGACCATTCCCCGTCCCTAAGGTCTTGCGCCTCGTCCGTTATGTCGTGACGCGCTGGAAGCACCGCCGATCGAGCCTGTGCACCAAGTCGGCGATCAAGGCACGCGACAAGGTCTGCGCGTACTGCGGCGGCAAGGCTGAGACCGTCGACCACGTCATCCCGCGCAGTCGCGGAGGCGCGCTGACGTGGGACAATGCGGTAGCTGCCTGCGTCCGCTGCAATCACCGCAAGGCCGACCGCACCCCCGCCGAAGCCGGCATGCAGCTGCTCATCACCCCGAGCCAGCCCGGGTACCTCATCGTCGCCTAGCGGATTACAGACCCACCGAGTCATAGATGTCGTCGAGGGCGTCGAGGTAGGCACCCTGGTCGTCGCCGACCTGCTTTTGCACTTCGGCCGACTTCTCCATGACGACCTCGGCGACCTCCTCGTAGCGCGCATTCCACTTCTCGGCGTCGATCTGCCAGTAGCCACACGTGTAGAAGTCGACCTGCGGCCACTTCAGCTCGCGACGCAGATGACGCCTGACAGCACGGCTCGCACGCGCCTCGCCCGCAAGCCACACATACCGGTCGGAGTCGGGGAGCTCGCGCGATGTGACAGCTTCCGACAGGGCCTCGCAGATGTCGGTGTCCCGCCCGACGATCTGCCACGTCAGATCGACGTCGGCAGCGCTCGGCAACGCGATCTCGTCGCCGGGATCGGTCAGGACGATATGGACGACGGCCTTCTGCTCCTCCCCGAGCCCGCGCAGGATACGGGCGACAGCCGGCAGTCCCGTGATGTCAGCGACGAGCAGCTGCCAGCTCACATCGGCCGGCGCGGAGTAGAGGCCATGCGGCTCGATCAGCCCCACGACATCGCCCGGCTTGCAGGACTTGGCCCAGCTCGAGCCCACCCCCTGGTCATGCAGCGCGATGTCGAGGTCGATCTGGGCCTGTCCGTTGACAACCCGCAGATCGGAGATCGTGTAGACCCGGAAGTCCGGCTCGACCGTACCTTCGGGATAGGTGATCTTCCAGCTCTCGTCGATGATCGGCAGCGCGAGCTCGGCTCCAGGCGGCGCGATGAGGATCCGGATGTACTCGTCCGGAACACCCGTCGAGCCGTAGCCGTCGAGCCCACCGAGCGTCACCGTGACGAGATGTGACGAGAGCTGACGGCGGCCCAGCACCGTGGCGGTGTACGTCTTCACTGTCGAGTCCCTCCATCGAAACTTAGGTAAGCCTAACCGATGCGTGCCCAGGGCGGAATGGCGCAGGTTGGTAGCGTGGTGCGGTGACGTCAGCTTCCCTCCTCGGACCACTCAGCGTGCGGCCCATCGGCGATGCCGAGCACCTCGACTTCCTGCGGAGCCGGCCATCGGCCAGCTTTTTGCAGACCCCTGCATGGGCGGCAGTCAAGAACGACTGGCGCGGCGAGTCGATCGGCTGGTTCGACGGCGAGGTGATCGTGGGTGCCGCGCTGGTGCTCTACCGCCAACTGCCCAAGGTCAAGCGCTATCTGGCGTATCTGCCTGAGGGGCCCGTCATCGACTGGACGGATGGCGATCTGAGCCGCTGGCTGACGCCGATGACCACGCACCTCAAGCAGCAGGGTGCCTTCGGCATCCGCATGGGCCCTCCCGTCATCACCCGCCGCTGGCATGCCGGGACCATCAAGCGGGCCATCGCCGATCCCGTCCTGACCGCATTGTCAGAGACGCCCGCGGATGAGCTCGACGAGAGCGCGATCGCCCTTGCGGCGACCCTGACGAGCCTGGGCTGGAAGGAGATTCCGACCGAGAACGGCTTCTCGGCCGGACAGCCGAAGTTCAACTTTCAGATCCCGCTCGCCGGACGCACCGAAGAGGATCTCCTCGCGGGCATGAACCAGCAGTGGCGCCGCAACATCAAGAAGGCCGCCAAGAACGGCGTCGCGGTCACGACCGGAACGCGCGCCGACCTGGCCGAGTTCCACCGCGTGTACGCCGAGACCGCCGAGCGCGATCATTTCACCCCCCG
>JBBSSC010000127.1:0-6461 GCA_038242465.1 Propionibacteriales bacterium
CCGACGCTGCGCGGACGCACGGTCGTCAACCTCTTCTTCGAGGACTCGACCCGCACACGCATCTCGTTCGAGGCCGCTGCCAAGCGCCTCAGTGCCGATGTCATCAACTTCTCGGCCAAGGGCTCGAGCGTCTCCAAAGGCGAGAGCCTCAAGGACACGGCCCTGACGCTGCAGGCCATGGGTGCCGATGCCGTCATCATCCGGCATCCCTCGTCGGGCGCACCGCACCGGCTGGCCCAGGCCAAGTGGACCAGCGGCGCGGTCATCAACGCGGGCGATGGCACTCACGAGCACCCCACGCAGGCGCTTCTCGATGCTTTCACGATGCGTAGGCATCTTGCTAAGGAAGGCGATGGCAGCCTCGAGGGCAAGAACGTCACGATCGTGGGCGACGTCCTGCACAGCCGCGTCGTCCGCTCCAACGTGCTGCTGCTCAAGACGCTGGGCGCTAACGTCACGATCGTCGCCCCGCCGACGCTGTTGCCCGTCGGTGTCGGCAGCTGGCCCGTCGATACGTCGTACGACCTCGACTCGTCGCTCGAGAAGGCCGATGCGGTGATGATGCTTCGGGTCCAGGCCGAACGCATGAATGCCTCGTACTTCCCGAGCGCCCGCGAGTACTCGCGGCGCTACGGCCTAGACACCGCGCGCCTTAACCGGCTGCCCGATCACGCCATCGTGATGCACCCCGGCCCGATGAACCGCGGCATGGAGATCACCGCTGATGTGGCCGACCACGTCCGATCGGTCATCGTCGAGCAGGTCACCAACGGCGTCGCAGTCCGCATGGCCGTCCTCTACCTCCTGCTCGGCGGCGCGGCCGATGACCCGAGCACTTCCGCAGACTCCACCCTTAAGGAACGTGAATGACCAGCATCGTCATCCGGGGCGCGAAGCTCCTCGGCGAAGACCCCACGGACATCGCGTTCGAGAACGGTGTCATCACTGCGATCGGTGCCGACGCGACCGGCTCCCGTGAGATCGACGGCACGGGGCTCGTGGCGCTGCCGGGCCTTGTCGACCTACACACGCACGTCCGCGAACCGGGACGTGAAGACGCCGAGACGGTCCTCACCGGCTCGCAGGCCGCCGCCCGGGGTGGTTTCACGTGCGTGCATGCGATGGCCAACACCTCGCCCGTCGCCGACACCGCGGGTGTTGTCGAGCAGGTCTGGCGACTGGGCCGCGAGGGCGGCTATTGCGATGTCCAGCCGGTCGGCGCCGTCACAGTCGGGCTCAACGGCGAGCAGCTCGCCGAGCTCGGTGCGATGGCCGACTCTGCCGCAGGCGTGCGCGTGTTCTCCGATGACGGCAAGTGCGTCTCCGACGCCGTCCTGATGCGCCGCGCGCTCGAGTACGTCAAGGCATTCGACGGCGTCATCGCGCAGCATGCGCAGGAGCCGCGCCTCACCGAGGGCGCACAGATGAACGAGGGCCCGCTGTCCGGGGAGCTCGGGCTCGTGGGCTGGCCCGCTGTCGCCGAAGAGGCCATCATCGCCCGCGACGTCCTGCTGGCCGAGCACGTGGGCTCGCGCCTGCACGTGTGTCACCTGTCGACTCGTGGATCGGTCGAGATCATCCGCTGGGCCAAGAGCCGCGGGATCGACGTCACGGCCGAGGTCACACCGCACCACCTGTTGCTGAGCGATGACCTGGTCCGCGGCTACGACCCGATCTACAAGGTCAACCCGCCGCTGCGCTCCAACGATGACGTCGAGGCGGTCCGCGAGGGCCTGGCCGACGGCACGATCGACATCGTCGCGACGGATCACGCCCCGCACCCCATGGAAGACAAGGAGTGCGAGTGGTCGGCGGCGGCCTTCGGCATGCTTGGCCTCGAGACTGCGCTGTCGGTCGTCCAGCAGACCATGGTCGACACGGGCCGCCTCACCTGGGCGCAGGTAGCCGAGAAGATGTCGATCACGCCCGCCGCGATCGGACGCGTCACCCACCAGGGTCGCCCCATCGCCGTGGGGGAGCCGGCCAACATCGTGCTGGTCGACCCCATCGCGACCCGCGTCATCGATGCTCGCGACACCGCATCACTGTCGCGCAACAACCCCTACGCCGGGCTCACGCTGCCCGGTGAAATCGTTGCGGTATTCCTGCGGGGCAAGCCCACCGTCCAGGACCGCGCACTCGTGACCCCGCTACCGGAAGAGGCTGTGAACGCATGACGACGACCGAAGCGATCCTCGTGCTCGAGGACGGACGCGTTTTCCGCGGCGAGTCGTATGGTGCCGTCGGCGAGACGATCGGTGAGATCGTGTTCTCGACCGGTATGACGGGCTACCAGGAGACGCTGACCGATCCGTCGTACAAGGGCCAGATCGTCGCGATGACCGCGCCGCACATCGGCAACACCGGCGTCAACGATGAGGACTTTGAGTCGCGTCGCATCTGGGTCGACGGCTACATCGTCCGCGATCCCGCCCGTGTGCGCAGCAACTGGCGCTCCAACCGCTCGCTCGATGAGGAGCTGACGACTCACGGAGTCGTCGGGATCAGTGGCATTGATACGCGCGCTTTGACTCGCCACCTGCGTGAGCGCGGTTCGATGCGCGGTGCCATCAGCTCGACGAGTAGCGATGTCGCCGAGGTCCTGGCTCGTGTCCAAGCCGCGCCCACCATGAAGGGTGCCAACTTCCTGGCCGATGTCACGACCGAGAAGACATATGTCGTCCCGGCCGTCGGCGAGAAGCGCTTCACCGTTGCGGCTGTCGACCTCGGCATCAAGGGCATGACCCCGCGCCGCCTGGCCGAGCGTGGCATCGAGGTTCACGTCATGCCGGCGACGACGACGTTCGAAGAGATCCAGGCGCTCGGACCCGACGGCGTGTTCATGTCGAACGGCCCCGGTGATCCGGCAGCCGCCGATCACGCGGTCGGCGTGCTCAAGCAGGTGCTGGCGGCCAAGCTGCCGTACTTCGGCATCTGTCTGGGTAACCAGATCTTCGGCCGCGCGCTCGACCGCGGCACGTACAAACTCGTCTACGGCCACCGCGGCATCAACCAGCCCGTGCAGGACCTCACGACCGGCAAGGTCGAGATCACGGCGCACAACCACGGCTTCGCAGTCGACGCGCCGCTGACGGGCGAGTTCGAGACGCCATTCGGGCCGGCGCGCGTCACGCACGTGTGTCTCAACGACGATGTCGTCGAGGGACTCGCGCTGCTCGACCAGCCCGCGTTCAGCGTCCAGTACCACCCGGAGGCCGCGGCCGGCCCCCACGATGCGGCCTATCTGTTCGACCGATTTGTTGATCTTCTGAGTGCAAAGGCAGGTGTCTGATGCCGAAGCGCACTGATATCAAGAGCGTCCTGGTCATCGGCTCTGGCCCGATCGTCATCGGTCAGGCCTGCGAGTTCGACTACTCGGGTACTCAGGCGTGCCGGGTCCTGCAGGAGGAGGGCATCAGGGTCATCCTGATCAACTCCAACCCGGCCACGATCATGACCGATCCCGAGTTTGCCGATGCCACCTACATCGAGCCGATCACGCCGGAGTTCGTCGAGAAGGTCATCGCCAAGGAGCGTCCCGACGCCTTGCTCGCGACGCTCGGTGGGCAGACCGCGCTCAACGCCGCGATCCAGATGCACGAGGCGGGTGTGCTTGAGAAGTACAACGTCGAGCTCATCGGTGCCTCGATCGAGGCGATCGAGAAGGGCGAGAACCGCGAGTCCTTCAAGGCCGTCGTTGCGACCCTGCCTCCCGAGTGGGGCGCAGAGTCGGCCAACTCGGTCATCTGCCACACCATGGAGGACTGCCTCGCTGGCGTGCCTGAGCTCGGCGGCTACCCCGTCGTCGTGCGTCCATCGTTCACGATGGGCGGTTCCGGCTCTGGTCTGGCCTACAACGAGAAGGATCTGTACCGCATCGCCGGTTCGGGTCTCGCGCTCAGTCCCACGACCGAGGTGCTCCTCGAGGAGTCGATCCTCGGCTGGAAGGAGTACGAGCTCGAGGTCATGCGCGACACGGCCGACAATGTCGTGATCGTCTGCTCGATCGAGAATTTCGACCCCATGGGCGTCCACACGGGCGACTCGATCACGGTCGCGCCTGCCATGACTCTGACGGATGTGGAGTACCAGCGCCTGCGCGATATCTCGATCGGCATCATTCGCGAGGTCGGCGTCGACACGGGCGGCTGCAACATCCAGTTCGCGGTCAACCCCGAGGACGGCCGCATCGTCGTCATCGAGATGAACCCACGTGTCTCGCGGTCATCGGCGCTGGCTTCGAAGGCCACGGGCTTCCCGATCGCCAAGATCGCCGCGAAGGTAGCGATCGGCTACACGCTCGACGAGATCCCCAACGACATCACCGCCCGAGAAGATGGGCACAGCACTCCGGCGTCGTTCGAGCCCACGCTCGACTATGTCGTCGTCAAGGTTCCGCGCTTCGCGTTCGAGAAGTTCCCCGCTGCGGATCCGACGCTGACGACGCACATGAAGTCCGTCGGCGAGGCCATGGCGATCGGCCGCAATTTCACCGAGGCGTTGCAGAAGGCGCTGCGCTCGCTCGAGCGGCCTGACGCGGTGTTCGACTGGAGCAAGAACTGGGTCGAGCTCGACAAAACAGAGTTGCTCGAACAGATCAAGGTCCCGCACGACGGCCGCATCAAGAAGGTCATGGACGCGATCCGCGCCGGCGCGACGCCTGAAGAGATCTTCGACGCAACCAAGATCGACCCGTGGTTCGTCGACCAGCTGGCATTGATCAACGAGATCGCCGTCGACCTGATCGACGCCCCCGAGCTCTCGCCTGTCCTGCTGCGCCGCGCCAAGCGTCACGGCTTTTCGGACGCGCAGCTCGGCCGCATCCGCGGACTCACCGAGGACGTCGTCCGCGGCGTCCGCCACGCGCTCGGCGTGCGGCCCGTCTACAAGACGGTCGACACCTGTGCGGCTGAGTTCGCAGCGACGACGCCATACCACTACTCGTCGTACGACGAGGAGACTGAAGTCGAGCCGCGCACCAAGCCCGCAGTCCTGATCCTGGGCAGCGGCCCCAACCGCATCGGACAGGGCATCGAGTTCGACTACTCGTGCGTCCACGCCGCGATGGCGCTGTCCGAGGTCGGTTACGAGACCATCATGGTCAACTGCAACCCCGAGACGGTCTCGACCGACTACGACACAGCTGACCGCCTGTACTTCGAGCCGTTGACTCTGGAGGATGTCCTTGAGATCGTCCACGCCGAGCAGCAGGCCGGACCCGTCGTGGGCGTCATCGTGCAGCTCGGCGGGCAGACCCCGCTGGGTCTGGCCGCTGGCCTCGAAGCCGCCGGCGTCCCCATCGTCGGTACCCAGCCTGCGGCCATCGAGCTGGCTGAGGAGCGTGGCGCGTTCTCGAAGGTGTTGGCCGAGGCGGGCCTGATCGCTCCCAAGCACGGCATGGCCACGACGTTCGAGAACGCCAAGGAGATCGCCGACGAAATCGGCTATCCCGTGCTCGTGCGCCCGTCGTACGTCCTGGGTGGCCGTGGCATGGAGATCGTGTACGACGAGGACACTCTGGCCGACTACATCGGCCGTGCCACGGAGATCTCGCCCGACCGACCCGTGCTGGTCGATCGCTTCCTCGACGATGCGATCGAGATCGATGTCGACGCACTGTACGACGGAACCGAGCTGTTCCTCGGTGGCGTCATGGAGCACATCGAGGAAGCCGGCGTCCACTCCGGCGACTCGGCCTGCGCGCTGCCTCCGATCACGCTCGGGCAGCTGGAGATCCAGCGGATCCGGGAGTCGACCGAGGCCATCGCCAAGGGCGTGGGGGTCCGCGGACTCATCAACATCCAGTTCGCACTGTCATCCGACATCCTCTACGTCATCGAGGCCAACCCCCGGGCCTCGCGCACCGTGCCGTTCGTCTCCAAGGCCACGGCGACCCAGCTGGCCAAGGCCGCAGCCCGGCTGATGCTGGGCGAGTCGATCGCCGAGCTGCGAGTGGCTGGAGTGCTACCCGCGACCGGCGACGGCGGTCATCTGCCCGACAACGCGCCGATCGCGGTCAAGGAAGCCGTTATGCCGTTCAACCGCTTCCGCACGTATGAGGGCACCTACGTCGACACGCTGCTGGGCCCCGAGATGCGCTCGACGGGCGAGGTCATGGGCTTCGATGCAGGCTTCGGCCAGGCATTCGCTAAGTCGCAGGCCGGCGCGCAGAACGGTTTGCCCACGTCGGGCAAGGTCTTCGTTTCGGTCGCAAACCGCGACAAGCGACACATGATCTTCCCGGTCAAGCGGCTCGCCGATCTCGGCTTCGAGATCCTTGCCACCAGCGGCACCGCCGTGGTCCTGGCCCGCAACGGCGTCCGGGCCACCGTCATCCGCAAGCTGCACGAAGATCCGTTGTCCGGGCAGGCCAGGTCGACCATCGTGGACAAGATCCGTGACCAGGACGTCCAGCTGATCATCAACACCCCGCACGGGATATCGGCCGGCCGCAACGCGCG
>JBBSSC010000128.1:0-6458 GCA_038242465.1 Propionibacteriales bacterium
AGTGTCGTGCGAACCCGATCGGGAACGTCGTCGAGGATCAGCACGTTGACGGCTGCCACACCGAGCGTGACGAGATCGGACGCACCGGCGAGCGCGGCCTCGAGCGAACGTGTCGTCGCCGTGATCTCGGGGGGAGCACCCTTGACGACGCACGCCAGACAGCCCAGCGCCGGGCTGTCGTCGATCGTGTAGGTGAATGCGTACAGCTCACGCACGAGATCCTGGCCCGACACTGCGTTCGTCACGGCCCGACGAACAGCAGGGGTCAGCGCACTCCACGGCGACACCTCGATCGTGGCACCGTCGGGAAACGGCGCCACGAAACGCCTCAACTGAGCCACGTAGGCCGCCGTCGCCGTCATCCCCGTGGAGCGTTCGGGGTCGACGATGATCCCGTACCCCTCGGGGACGAGCGACAGAAGGGACCGGACCTTGATCTGCTTGATGTCCCACGACTCGGTGTGCAGCGAGTCGGTCGCCGTCTCGTCGCTCGTCCACACGCACACCATGGGCTGGCCCGGAGAGGGTTCGCTGCCGGAGAAGACCCCCGTGCTGCGATCGATCCCGATCAGGACCGACGCATACAGGAAGTCCCACTTCGTGGGAAAGACTTGACCGCTCATGACGGTCTTCTAGCCACAGACTGCCCCGTCAGCTGCGGAGCTGACAAGCTTGGCGTACTTGGCCAGGACGCCCTTGGTGTACTTGGGCGGGTTCGGCTCCCAGCCGACCTTGCGGGCCTCGAGCTCATCGGCTTCGACGGCGACGTCGAGACGCTTGTTGGCGACGTCGAGGGTTATCTGGTCGCCGTCCTTGATGAACGCGATGGGTCCGGCGTCGACCGCTTCGGGGGCGACGTGACCGACGCACAGGCCGGTCGTGCCGCCGGAGAAGCGTCCGTCGGTGAGTAGCAGGACATCTTTGCCGAGGCCGGCACCCTTGATCGCACCGGTGATCGCGAGCATCTCGCGCATGCCGGGGCCACCCTTGGGGCCCTCGTACCGGATGACCACGACGTCACCCGCGACGATCGTGCCGTGCTCGAGCGCATCCATGGCCTTGCGCTCGCCGTCGAAGACGCGGGCGGTGCCGGTGAAGACATCGGAGTCGAAGCCCGCGCTCTTGACGACCGCGCCTTCGGGAGCCAACGTGCCGTGCAGGATCGTTAGGCCACCGGTCTTGTGGATCGGCTGGTCGAGCTGGCGGATGACATCGCCGTCGAGCTTGAGCTCGATGTGCGCAAGGTTTTCGGCCATCGTCTTGCCCGTCACGGTCAGACAGTCACCGTGCATCAAGCCTGCGTCGAGCAACGCCTTCATGATGACTGGGATCCCACCGACCTTGTCGACGTCATTCATAACGTAACGGCCAAATGGCTTGAGGTCACCCAGATGCGGGACCTTGTCACCGATACGGCTGAAGTCCTCGAGCGTGAGGTCGACCTCGGCCTCGCGGGCGATCGCTAGCAGGTGCAGGACCGCATTGGTCGAGCCCCCCAGCGCCATGACAACCGTGATGGCGTTCTCGAAGGCTTCTTTGGTCAGGATCTGGCGAGCCGTGATGCCCTTGCGGAGCAGCTCGACGACAGCCTCGCCGGACTTGATCGCGTACTCGTCGCGGCGGCTGTCGATGGCCGGCGGAGCCGACGATCCGGGCAGGCTCATGCCGAGGGCTTCGGCAGCCGAGGCCATCGTGTTGGCGGTGTACATGCCACCGCAGGCTCCTTCGCCGGGGCAGATCGCTCGCTCGATCTTGTCGACCTGCTCGCGGGACATCTTTCCGGCGAGACACGCTCCGACAGCCTCGAAGGCGTCGATGATCGTGACGTCCTTGCCATCGACGTTGCCGGGCATGATCGAGCCGGCATAGACGAACACGCTGGCAAGGTCGAGGCGCGCGGCGGCCATCAGCATGCCGGGCAGGCTCTTGTCGCAGCCCGCGAGGAGCACGGACCCGTCGAGGCGCTCGGCCATCATGACGGTCTCGACGGAGTCGGCGATGACCTCGCGGCTGACGAGCGAGAAGTGCATTCCCTCGTGGCCCATCGAGATACCGTCCGACACCGAGATCGTGCCGAACTCGAGCGGATATCCGCCACCAGCGTGGACACCCTCCTTGGCGCGCTTGGCCAACCGATCCAGCGGCAGGTTGCACGGCGTGATCTCGTTCCAGCTGGACGCCACACCGATCTGCGGCTTCACCCAGTCGTCGTCACCCATGCCTACCGCGCGCAGCATCCCTCGTGACGCAGTGGCCTCCAGGCCATCGGTGACGGTGCGGCTGCGCGGCTTGATGTCGATCTCGTTCTCGGGGGGCATGGACCAAGATTACGACTCGGCCCAGATCCTCGGCTGAGCGGATGCCCGGCTACTTGATCAGCGGGACGAACAACAAGGCGAGGAACCAGCTGACGAAGCTCCCGACCAGGACGTACTCAGCCTTGTTGCCAGTGCTGTCGGGCTTGGAAATCTCGGGGAACCGCACGATCCCCTTGGCCGCAACGATCGCGGCGATGGCTCCGAGCTGTCCCGCAAGAGCCAGCGCAAAGATAAACCAGCGCTCGAGCGGGCCGAGGATGCGTCCGCCCTTGAGCGTGTTCTCGGTCTCGAGCACATGTGGTCCGGAGTCGGCCAGCACATGCCGCACGATGGTGTTGGCCGTGCTGAGCAGGAACACCATGCAGGCGGCAGCGAGCAGGAACCGATCGATGCCAACACCTTCGAGCGCCGAGATGTCGAGCTCGTCGTACCAACGGTGCAACGGCCCGGTGTGCGTGTCGAAGTGCTGGCCGAACGCCAGGACCACCGCGACGGCCGCCACAAGGACCGCCAGACCACCCGATTTGGCCCGTGGATGCTCCAGTTCGGGGATGACGGTCCATGCTGCGACGACCGTCATGACTGCCGGGACGATCCACCATTGCCGTGCAGAGAGCCCGAGGCCACCTGCGCCCAGACTCGCAGCGACTAATGCTCCGGTGAGCCCGGCCACCACCGGCGGGACGGAGGCCGGGGCCAGCTGCCGAACGATATCGGCGGTACCGACCGACAGCAGCAACAGCGCGAGCAACGACATCATGTCGACGAGCCACCGAGCTGCTCGAAGCCTGCGATCAACGCGAGAGCACCACTGCTGCGCAGATTCTGCGACACCGCGCTCTGGCTGATGCCTTCGTTAACCGCGAGTGTCTGCTGGGTTACGCCGAGCAGATGGCCCAGCATGAGCCGGCGGCTGCGGTCGCCTAGACCCGTCATGATCTCGTCTCGTGCAAGGAGCCCCGCATTGACCAAAGCCGCATCGATTGACGGATCGGCGGCCACGAACCAGGTACGCAGCGACTTGTTGCGACTACTCTCACGCCGTTTGGCCTCCTCGATCGCTTCGCGGGCCGACCACCACGCGGACCCGTCCTGCGTCAGACCGTAGTCGGAGCGTCCGACAACCTGGAGCTCGCCGGCACCGAGGCCGCAGCGGCAGTCGATCGGCTCAGGCAGGGTCAGGCGGAGCAGCAGCGTCGCACGCAGCGCGGACCGAATATCGGGGTAGACCGCCTGGAACTCGTCTCCGATCGTGGGGGCCAGCTCTTGCACTGCTGGCTCGCGGGCGTTGACCTCGACGAATGATGTCAGCAGATCTCGCTGGAGTGCCGCGCGGTCGGCCTGGCCTCTGGAGTTGACGACATCGCCAATGAGGGCGACACCGCTCATGCTTCGGGACATAGATATAAGACTATCACTGATAATCGCCCAAAATAAGTTAAGCGCTCATATCTAACTCATATCAGTCACCAACTTATAAGGTCGATCTGCCACGATAGGCAGGTGACTCTCGCATTTGTGACCAGCTCGACCCATCAAGCCCACGACCCCGATCTGCTTCTCCTCAAGACCGCGGCGGCCCAACGTGGCACGTCCGCCGAGTTAGTCGTGTGGGACGACCCGCACGTGAAGTGGGATGCCTACGAGGCCGTCGTGGTCCGCTCGTGCTGGGACTACATCGATCGACGGGACGAATTTCTCGCCTGGGCAGCAGGAGTCCCCCGTCTGCACAACCCCCACGTCATATTGGCCTGGAACACCGACAAGACCTATCTGCGACAGCTCCGGGATGCGGGTGTGCCGGTCATCGAGACGCGATGGAATGTCGGCCGGGGCGACGATATCGGCGAGTACGACGAGTGGGTCGTGAAGCCGACCATCTCGGCAGGCTCCAAGGACACTGCGCGTTGGGGAACCCGCGACGAGGTCTGGACCCACAGTGCCGAGCTGGTGGCAGCCGGACGCGCATCGATGACCCAGCCCTATATCGCCTCGGTCGACGACGAGGGCGAGACCGCGATGCTCTACTTCAACGGCAGGTTCTCGCACGCGATCCGGAAGGGACCACTACTCCAGCCGGGCGAGGGCGTCCGGCAGGATCGTGACAGCCGCGAGACCATCGCTGCGCGCACCCCCACGAAGACGCAGCTCGACGTCTCCGAGCACGTGCTCGCGGCGACCAGGTCGCTGCTGGACCTGACGGACACTCCCCTGTACGCGCGCATCGACCTCGTGACATCTGCCGACGGCGATCCCGTCCTGATCGAGCTAGAGCTCACTGAACCCAGCCTGTTCCTCCCCCAATCCGACGGCGGAGCGGGACGACTGCTCGACGCACTCGCGATTCGCGTCTAGCCCCTCCGCGGACAACAAACAAGTCCCGCACGGCTCGGTTCCTGATCGGCATCTTGGCGCGTAGGAGCGGTCACGACGTCGATAGCCACCAGCTGAGTCCTTATGGCCGGTACCGAGAGTCCCGCGTTTCCATCGTTTGTGACCGCATGACTCGAATTACCTTAACCGGTTCATTGCACGTGAACCCGCAACCCCCCACAATCGGCAGGTGACTTCGCCGACTCCTGCCCTGATTCGCTACTTCGACGTCAAGAGCGCTGACGGGACTCGCATCAGGGCCTGGACGAATGACGGCGACGGCCCCGCGGTGCTGCTCTCGAATGGTCTGGGCACCAATCCGCACGCCTGGCCCTCGCTCCTGAGGCCCTCGTCCGGCGTCCGGCTCGTGGGCTGGAACCATCGCGGGACCAGTGGTTCTGCGCGACCCGCCGACGGCCGAGTCGACCTCGACTCGTTCGTCGAAGATGCCATCGCGGTCATGGACCATGCGGCGATCGAAGCGAGCGCCGTCGTGAGCTGGTCCACGGGTGTCACGATCGCCTTCGAGCTGGCAGCCCGCCATCCCGAGCGTGTCACCGGCATCCTGGCCGTGGCGGGGGTTCCCGGCAACACCTTCTCGACGATGCTCGCGCCGCTGCGCGTGCACCCCCTCATCGCCCGAAACCTTATGACGGGGCTCACGAGGTCGGTCACCTACACGGGTCACGCACTAGCACCGATCACCCTCCGGTTCCCGTGGACCACCATGACGACGGACCTCGTACGACGCACCCGGCTCATCAACCCCGCCGCCGACACCGCCGAACTTCGCGCCCTGCTGCAGGAGTTCTTCACGACGCATCCCGCGTGGTACGCCAAGCTCGCGCTGAGCGTCGCCGAGCACAGCCGGGTGTCGCTGAGCGAGGTCGACATTCCCGTGACGTTCCTGGCCGGCAAGTGGGATGTGCTGACGGGGGCCCGCGACATGCACTCGGCCGCACGACGAGTCAAGGGATCTCGCTACCGGGAGCTCAACGCAACCCACTTCATACCGATCGAGTTCCCCGAGATCGTGCTCGAAGAACTCACCGAGCTGCTGGGCCGGGTCAAAGCCCAGGGCTGACTGCGCCCGATGCATCCTCGCTGGCGGGCTCGACGACGACACGGTCACGACCCTCCGCCTTGGCTTGATACAGCAGCGCATCGGCGCCTCGCAGCCCCGCGAGGCCGCCTCGAGCCAGGCCCGCACTGAACGTCAGACCCGAAGGATGTTCAGCCCACGCGGCCCTGATGCGGGCCAGCACACGGGCCGCATCGGACGGCGTGATCCGATCCAGAACGATGAGGAACTCCTCGCCTCCGTAGCGGAACACCTGATCGTTCGGCCGCACTCCGCCGCGCAGGACCGCCGCGAAATCCATCAGTGCTACGTCCCCGGCGAGATGCCCATACTGGTCGTTGAACTGCTTGAAGTGATCCAAATCGATCATCGCCACGACACCCACGGAGCCCACGCGCTCGAGCTGAAGGCCCAGACTCGACCGGTTGAGCAGCCCCGTGAGGCTGTCGGTCGTGGCCAGCAGCTCCAGGGCGGCCTGCTTGTGACGCAGCTCGGCGATCAGCCGAGCTGGCACCTCGGCGCAGATGATCCAGATTATCGCCGCGATCGGCAGCCGGATCCCCGCCCTCTCGAACGTCTGGTCCTGGACCGGCAGTAACACTACGGAGGCGGGCAGCACGACCCAGCGCCCGCGCAAGGGGGGGGGGCTAAGCCCGATGAACAAGAACGACAGGGTCACGAACCCC
>JBBSSC010000129.1:0-6451 GCA_038242465.1 Propionibacteriales bacterium
GACGCGATGAGGAGAAGGCGCGCGCCAAGGAGCGGGTCTTCAGCCTGCGCGACGAGTTCGGTCAGTGGGATCCGCGCAACCAGCGCCCAGAGCTGTGGACCCTCTACAACGGCAAGCACCGTCCCGGCGAGCATGTCCGCGTGTTCCCGCTCAGTAACTGGACCGAGTTGGACGTCTGGCAGTACATCGGCGCCGAGAACATCGCGCTGCCCGAGCTGTACTACGCGCACCAGCGTGAGGTCTTCGAGCGTGACGGGATGCTGATCGCGGTCAGCGACGTGTCGCAGCCACGCGAGGGCGAGACCGTCGAGAAGCGTCAGGTCCGGTACCGCACCGTCGGTGACATGTCGTGCACGGGCGCCGTCGAGAGCGATGCGATCACGGTGGACGACGTCATCGTCGAGGTTGCCGCGACCCGCATCACCGAGCGCGGCGCGACCCGCGCCGACGATCGAGCCTCAGAGGCTGCCATGGAAGATCGCAAGAAAGAGGGCTACTTCTGATGCGGACACTTCTTCGCCTCGCCACCGCCGGCTCCGTCGACGACGGCAAGTCCACCCTCGTGGGACGGCTGCTTTACGACTCCAAATCCGTCCTGGCCGATCAGTTCGACGCCGTCGAGCGGGTCAGTCGTGACCGCGGTCTTGCGTCGGCCGATCTCGCACTGCTGACCGACGGGCTGCGTTCCGAGCGCGAGCAGGGCATCACGATCGACGTCGCGTACCGCTACTTCGCGACGGCCGAGCGGTCGTTCATCCTGGCCGATTGCCCCGGGCACGTGCAATACACCCGTAACACTGTGACCGGCGCGAGCACCGCCGACGTCGTGGTCCTGCTGGTTGATGTGCGGCACGGCATCCAGGAGCAGACCCGCCGGCACCTCGCGGTGGCATCGCTGTTGCGCGTCCCCCACGTGGTGGTTGTGGTCAACAAGATCGATCTCGTCGACTTTGACGAAGACGCCTACACGCGCGTCTCCGACGAGGTGCTCGCCTCGGCGCGCAGTCTCGGCCTCTACGACGTCGCGACGATCCCGGTCTCGGCTCTCGCCGGAGACAATGTCGTCGAGCGTTCGGTCCGTACCCCGTGGTACGACGGCCCGAGCCTCCTGCACTTCCTCGAGCAGCTCTCCCCCGCCGGCGATCCGCACTCAGAGCCGCTGCGGTTTCCCGTGCAGCTCGTGATCCGTCCGCAGTCCGCGGCCGGTGAGCAGTTCCGCGACTACCGCGGCTACGCAGGCCAGATCGCATCCGGCCTCGTCCGAGTCGGCGACCCCATCACGGTGCAGCCCAGCGGGCGCACCAGCGTCGTCACCGGAATCGACTTCGCCGGCAAAGACCTCACCCAAGCCTTCGCGCCGCAGTCTGTGACGCTGCGGCTGGCCGATGACATCGACATCTCGCGCGGCGATCTGCTCGTCACGTCGCGGAGCGTCCCGCCCGTCACGCAGGACATCGACGGCACCATCGCGTGGCTCGCCGACGGCAATCTCGTCGCCGGCACCAAGGTGCTACTCAAACACGGAACTCGCACGGTGCTGGCCATCGTGAAGGCGATCGGCGGCAAGCTCGATCTCGACGATGCGCAGCTGCTCCCCGCCGACTCGCTGGGACTCAACGACATCGGCCACGTGACACTGCGGCTCGCTGCGCCGATCCCCGCCGAGGAGTACCTGCACGCTCGCGGCACCGGGGCCTTCTTGCTGATCGACGCCCAGGACGGCAGCACGCTGGCTGCCGGTATGGTCGGCGACGCGCTGCTCGACACCGTCGCCGAGGTCGGTGCGATTAACACCGCAACCGTCCCTGCATGACGGGTGGGGGCAGTCTCCCGCTGACCCTTCGGATCGCCGGCCGCAAGGTCGTCGTCGTAGGCGGTGGGCACGTGGCCACGCGCAGATCGCTGTCGTTGCTTGACGCGGGGGCGCGTGTCACCGTGATCTCGCCGGCGGTCTCCGACTCGCTCGCTTCATCCATCGGTCGGGGCGATGTCGAGTGGCTGTCTAGGCCTTACTCCACGGGCGATCTTGATGGCGCCTGGCTCGTCCAGACGGCGACCGACTCCCCTGTCGACGATCTCGTCGCCACCGATGCCGAAGCCAGACAGATCTGGTGCCTCAAGGGTGGCGATCCCGAGCACGCGACGGCCTGGGCGCCAGCCGTTGCCCAGGTCGACGACGTCCTGGTCGCGGTCAGCGGCGGAGGCGATGCGCGGCGCGCCACAGCATTGCGTGACGGCGTGGCGGCGGCCCTGCAGTCGGGCGAGCTGCCCATGCGACACCGCACGCATCATCCCGACGGATTCGTGGCCCTCGTCGGCGGTGGGCCGGGTGACCCTGGCCTGCTGACCACTCGCGGACGCCGCCTGCTCGCCGAGGCCGATGTCGTCGTGGTCGATCGTCTCGCACCTCACGGACTGCTCGCCGAGCTCGATGCCGACGTCGAGGTTATCGACGTCGGCAAGATGCCCGATCACCACCCGATTCCCCAGGACGAGATCAACGCGATCCTGGTCGACCGCGCCAAGCAGGGCAAGATCGTCGTCCGGCTCAAGGGCGGTGACCCGTACGTATTCGGTCGAGGTGGCGAAGAGCTCATCGCGTGCCGCGATGCTGGCATCCCCGTCGAAGTCGTACCGGGTGTCACGAGCGCTATCTCGGTGGCCGCCGCGGCAGGCATTCCCGTGACCCATCGTGGCGTGGCACGCGGCTTCAGCGTCGTGGCCGGGCATGAGTCCCTCGCCCGGCTCCCTCACACCAGCACGCACACGATCGTGATGCTGATGGGCGTCAAGCGACTCACCATGACCTGCGCCGAGCTCATTGCGGCGGGGCATGATGCCGACACGCCGGCCGCCATCATCGAGCGTGGGTGCACTCCTGCCCAACGCGTGACGGTTGGGACGCTCTCGACGCTCGGCGAGGTCGCGGTTGCTGCGGGCGCGCAGTCGCCCGCCATCACCGTGATCGGTGATGTTGTGAGGCTGTCGCCGCACTGGCCGTCCTGAATCTGTCTAGCCGGCTGCCTAGTCGCGCGAGAGCTTGAGCCGACTGAGCGCCTTTGGCGTCAGCGATCCGCCGGCCTCACCACGGTCGACGGGAGTCAGAAAACCTCGCGCGCGGGCCTCGCTGACCCGGTTGGTCCAGGTACCGGGCGTCGCTCCGAAGCGAGCTGACAGCTCCTTCGACGGGGTTCGACTGCCGGTCTCGACGATCGAGACGTACTCGTACGCGAGCGCTGCCAACACCTCGTCGTCATTTCCGAATCGGTTCTCGCGCTGCTCGAGCAACCTCGCCAGATCCATGGCCGGACGGGCGTTGACATCGGGTCGCGCGCTCTTGGTAGCGAGCCGCCGGGCCTCTTCGATAAGCGCACCCAAGGGCAGCTCGCGGACGTCATTTCCGCTGATCGACTGCTGATCTCCGCGCAGACGGACGGCGATCTCGAGGACATTCCACTTCTGGTACGAACCACGACGGTGCAGGCGCAGACCGACGTCCCAGTCGTCGGCGAGGCGCATCGCCACCAGGCGCTCCCCCTCGTCGGAGACATGCAGCGCAGAGGTCTGGGACACGCTGTCCATGAGCTCTGCAAGATCCATGTCGACTCCATGATGGTAGTGAGTTGACGATAGCACCGGCCGTGTTCATCCAGCCGGGCTTTTCGGCGACTTTCGGCGTCCTTGTCCCAGGCCTGGGACATACTGATGGGCATGACGGTCGTACGTCTGGTCATGATCGGCGCCCTGCTCGCCGGGGCCGCTGCCTGCGGCAACGACATCCCGAGCGAGCCCGTGCCGAGCGGCGTCATCGCACATATCGATCAATCCCGCGTCGAGCGCAAGGGGCGTGAGGTATTCCTGCGTATCGAGAACGGCACCAAGACCGACATCACGGTCGAGAAGTTCCAGCTCACCTCGCCGCGGTTGGCCACCGTCGAATGGATAGGCGACGAGACGATCGGTGCAACGTACGAGGCCGATCTGGAGTTCGAGATGCCGAGAGCACGTTGCGGAACCGCGATCGACGCCAAGGTCACGCTGACATACCGCATCGACGATGGAGAGCTCCGCGAGTCGACCGTCCGCGCAGACGACACATACGGCAATGCTGAGCTCTTCGCCGACCGCGACTGTGCCGAGCTCACCCTCGCGAAAGCCGCCGACCTCGAGGTGGGTGACCCCGAGGTTATCGGTCACGGCCCCGACTCAGTGCTGCAGTTGCCCGTCACGCTGACACCGACGGGGAAGGCATCCGGGGTGCGGTTCGGCGGCTTTGGCTCCACGGTCCTGTTCAGTCAGGCAGCCGACTCGCGCACCGACGTCGATGTGCCGCTCGAAGGTGCCGACCCACCGACGGTACAGCTCATGGCAGTCGTCCCGGCGCGCTGCGATCCTCATGCCCTCGCGGAGGACAAGGTCGGCACGCTGTTCCCCGTCAGCGTCAGGTCGCCGGAGCTGCCAGACAACGCCTCATTCTTTTTACCGCTGACCAAGCTGCAGAGGTCGGCCCTCTTCACATTCTTCTTGACGTACTGCGGCCTGGGCTGACGTCCTTCAGCGGCGCGCGGCGATCCAGGCGTTGAGATGCCGTTGCCCGCGGCGCATCACCAGATGATGCCCAGCCACGAAGACAGGGCGGAGCAACCATCCCGTCAGTCTCATCCAGCGACGACCGGCGGCGACGTTCCAGACGATGTCCATCCTGCACGTGCTGGGCCCCAGCCGCGCCACGGTCGCCGATCCTGCGCCGCGTAGATCCCCCGCCGACGAGAAGGTCAGCGAATCCGGACGACGGACGTCCAGATCCGCCAGTGTGAAGGTCAGGGTGTAGCCGAGACCGCTGCGGGCGCGGACGTGCATCGCATCGCCGTCATAGTCCGCGACCTGTACCGATGGCCACCAGACCATCGGGTCATCGGTCGCGAGGAGGAGCTCGAGGACGTCCCACAGCTCCTCGCGCGAACAGGCGACTGTCCACCGCGAGCGGAGCGCATAGGCCGCATTCATCCGAGCACTACGCGGTGTGTTCAGTCGTCCGCATGAGCCACCACAGGCCGGCAAACGGCAGCACCAGCGGGATGAAGCCATAGCCGCGCCCGAACTCGGACCACACGGTCTGGTCGGCGAAGAGCTCGCTGTCGACGAGAGTCAGGATGCCCACCGTCAGGACGCCGACCAGCTCGATGCCGATAGTGAGGAACGCCAAGCGGCGGTGATTCGTGGCGAGTGCACACGTCGCGGCGATATAGACGACGCCTGAGAAGGCAGACATCGCATATGGCACGACGGTGTCGACGTCGACCTCGGCGATGAGCTGGTAGATCGACCGTGCGGATGCGGCAATCGCGAACACTGCGTAGACCGCGACGAGCACACGGCCGAAACCGTGCGAGGTGTCGGATCGCTCAGACATATGCGCCTTTCCAGATCCCGAGCAGACGCGCGGAGAGCGCCGCGACGGTCAACATCGCGACGACGACGACCCCCGTGCCCCACCGTGACTTCTCGGCAATACCCCACAGGACCGCGGCGGGCGGGATGACGACCATAGTCACCAGGTAGGAGATGAACAGAACACCATTGACATCTCGCGATGTCTGCCCAAGCGCGATCGACGAGCCGATCAGCAGGCCGAGCAGCGCGATCTCCAGCACGCTCACCGCATAGAACAGCGGATTGCCGACATCGAGATTTCGATACATATGCCAGCCGGCGAATGCCGCAACCATCAGGGCCAGGATCGCGATGCCATAGGCCACGAGATCGGTCACGCAGTGCCTTTGTTCGATGCCGCCTCGCACGAGGGAGCATGGTTGAGAATATCCGGGTCAGAGTCTTCCACGAGGCGTCGGGCTCAGCTGAAGGCGCTCTGTCCTGTCAGCGCCTGACCGAGGATCAGGGTATGCATCTCGACCGTGCCTTCGTACGTCAGCACCGACTCGAGATTGTTCATGTGCCGGATGACCGGATACTCCAACGAGATCCCGTTGGCCCCTAAGATCGTGCGGGCCGTGCGGCAGATGTCGAGTGCTTCTCTGACGTTGTTGAGCTTGCCGAAGCTGACCTGCTCGGTGGATAACCCGACAGCATCCTTGCGGCGTCCCAGATGCAACGCGAGCAGGAGCCCCTTGTGCAGCTCGAGGCACATGTCGGCGAGCTTGGCTTGGGTCAGCTGAAAGCCGCCGATAGGACGGCCGAACTGCTCGCGGGTGCGCGCATAGTCGAGCGCTGTCTCGTACGACGAGCGCGCTGCGCCCATGGATCCCCAGATGATGCCGTAGCGCGCCTCGGTAAGGCATGACAGCGGCCCCTTCAGACCACGCACCTCGGGGAACATCGCACCCGCTGGCACGCGCACGCCTTGGAGGACGAGCTCGGCGGTCGACGACGCACGCAACGACATCTTGTGCTTGATCTCGCGCGCACTGAACCCCGCGCTCTCGGTCGGCAC
>JBBSSC010000130.1:0-6451 GCA_038242465.1 Propionibacteriales bacterium
AGGCTGTCCTATGTAAGGCAGACCAACCTTCTGGAGATGAATTTGTGAACCGTCGAATCGGCGCGACCCTGGTCGCAGCTGCCCTCATGACCCTTGCCGCCTGCGGCTCGTCTGACTCCGGCGAGCCCGCCGCCGATTGGGCCGCCTTCTCGTACACCGACGATCTCGGCAACGACATCGAGCTCGATGACGCCCCCGAGCGTCTGCTGGTGCAGTCGTCGATGGCTGCGGCCCTGACGGATCTGGGGCTGGGCGACAAGATCGTCGGCACGTTCGGTCCGCTGAAGGACGCCGAGGGCAAGCCCGACTCGCAGGTCGCGGGACTCGACATCGATGCCGCGAAGGACGTCACGGGCGGCGGCGAGTACGGCTCGGTCGACGTCGAGGCGGCCCTGGGCCTCGAACCCGATCTGATTATCACGAGCGCCTATCTCGACGACGATCTCTGGTACCTCAACGATGCGACGGCCAAGAAGCTCGGCGGCGTCGCCCCGATCCTGGTGGTCAGCTTCGACGGCAAGACCCTGCCCGAGCTGCTCGATGGCACCGAACGTGCGGCCAAGGCGCTGGGTGCCGATCTGGACGCCGCCGATGTCACGACCTCGCACGCTGACTTCGCGTCCGCCGCCGATCGGGTCAGGGCATCCGCCGCCGAGCTGGGTGACCGCAAGATCGTGGCGGGTTCACCCTCGACGGACCTGTACTACGTCTCGAATCCTGATGTCAGCCCCGATCTGTCGTACTGGCGCGAGGAGCTCGGCCTGCCCATCACGATGCCCGACAACCCCGACGAGGGCGGGTACTTCGAGTCGCTGAGCTGGGAGAAGGCCGACAAGTATCCCGCCGACGTCTTCCTGTACGACGACCGCGTCGGAGAGTCCGGGCTCGACCTGTTCGCGAATCAGCCGGTCTTCCAGACCCTCGATGCGGCCAAGAACAAGGCCTATATCCCGTGGACCTCGGTCGCCCCGCCGAGCTACCAGGCCTACTCCGACCTCATGAATCGCCTCGCGGACGATCTCGCGAAGCTCTAGGTCTACTCGGCTAGGAGGTTGCGCCGCGCCGCGAGGCGAGACCCGCGAGGATGATCTCGAGCTTGCGGCCGTACAGCCCGCGTCCGACCCATACCTCGTCGGTGTCGAAGACCTCAAGCCCCGGATGCTCCAAGGGGTCCATGGACTCGCGGCCCATCGCGTGAAGGCGAGCCATGTTGGCCGAGCAGTCGAGCGCCAGGGCGATCACGAACTCGACGGCAACAGCGGCGTCCTGAAGCTCGAAGCCCTGCTCGTGAAGCGAGACGATCCAGGGCTCGATCTTTGCCAGCAGGACGGGCGACGGGGTCGTCGCCATTTGAGAGGCCCGATTGAGGCCCGGATGGGCATCGCACGAGCGCCAGACCGCCTCGCCGATCTCGCGCAGCAGCTCGTCCCACGGAAGGTCGGCCTCGGGCCAGGTCGTCGAACCGAATGCGATGTCGAGAGCCTTGACGAGCAAATCGTCGCGATCTGTCACATATCGATAGAGGCCAGAGTGCGCGACACCGAGTCGGCGAGCCACCGAGGGCATGCTGAAAGTGGAGATTCCGTCTGCAAGCGCAGCGTTTGCGATGGCCTCGATGGTGAGGGCTCGAGGGCGCCCCGGCTTACGTTCCATTTCGGTAGCGTACTCCCGCGGTGCCCCGGGCGGGATCAGAACTTCGAGTGATTCTGAGGCCCGGTTGGCGGGCGTCAGGAGCTCTTACGCACAGGGATACCATGGTCTGCATGGCGCAGACGGGTATTCCTGACAAATTCGCATCCCTCGGGCTGACCTACGACGATGTTCTCCTGCTGCCTGGTGAGACCGATGTCGTACCCAGTGAGGTCGACACCACGACACGGCTGACACGCAATCTGTCGCTGCGCGTCCCGCTGCTCTCGAGCGCGATGGACACCGTCACGGAGTCTCGCATGGCGATCGCGATGGCGCGTGAGGGCGGCATCGGCATCCTGCACCGCAATCTCTCGATCGAGGACCAGGCTTATCAGGTCGACCTCGTCAAGCGCACCCAGACGGGCATGATCCCGAACCCCGTCACGATCACCCCCAAGGCGACCCTCGAAGAGCTCGACGAGCTGTGCGGCGAGTACCGCGTCTCGGGGTTGCCGGTCGTCGATGGCGACAACAAGTTGCTGGGCATCATCACCAACCGCGACCTGCGCTTCGTGCCGGTCGCCGAGTGGGGCGTGCGGACAGTCCACGAGATCATGACGCCGATGCCGCTCATCACCGGCCCGGTCGGCATCAGCCGCGAGGACGCCTCGGCACTGCTGCGCGCCCACAAGCGCGAGCGACTGCCGATCGTCGACGACCAGGGACGCCTGGCCGGACTCATCACGGTCAAGGACTTCGTGAAGTCCGAGCAGTACCCGCTCGCGAGTAAGGCCGAGGACGGACGTCTGCTCGTCGGTGCCGCGGTGGGCTTTTTCGGCGACTCGTGGGAGCGCGCCAACCAGCTGCGCGAGGCCGGGGTCGACGTCATCGTCGTCGACACGGCGCACGGACACGCACGCCTCCTGCTCGACATGGTCCGCCGCATCAAGGCGGACAAGAACTTCGATGGGGTCGAGATCATCGGCGGCAACATCGCGACCCGCGAGGGTGCGCAGGCGCTGGTCGACGCAGGTGTCGACGCGGTCAAGGTCGGCGTCGGCCCGGGCTCGATCTGCACGACCCGCGTCGTCGCCGGCGTCGGTGTCCCGCAGATCACGGCTGTCTATGAAGCATCGCTTGCCTGTCAGCCAGCCGGCGTCCCGCTGATCGCCGATGGCGGCCTGCAGTACTCAGGCGATATCGCGAAGGCGCTCGTCGCGGGTGCCGACTCGGTCATGGTCGGCTCGCTGCTGGCCGGATGCGAGGAGAGCCCCGGCGAGCTCATCTTTGTCGCAGGCAAGCAGTTCAAGAGCTACCGAGGCATGGGCTCGCTCGGCGCGATGGCCTCGCGCGGCAAGAAGTCGTACTCCAAGGATCGCTACTTCCAGGCCGATGTCGTCAGCGACGACAAGATCGTCCCCGAGGGTATCGAGGGCCAGGTCGCGTTCCGTGGCCCGTTGTCGGCTGTCGCGCATCAGCTCGTGGGTGGCCTGCACCAGTCGATGTTCTACGTCGGGTCTCGCACGATCGCCGAGCTCCAGGAGCGCGGACGCTTCGTCAGGATCACGACCGCGGGTCTCAAGGAGAGCCATCCGCACGATATCCAGATGACCGCCGAGGCGCCGAACTACGCATCGCGATGATGTGCGAGCGAGCGAGCGGGCTGTCGAAGTCGACGAGCGATAACCTCATCAGGTGACCAATCGCAACGTAGCCGTCTTCATCGACGCCGAGAACCTGTTCAAGGGGTACGGCAAGCTCGAGATCCCCGATATCTCGATGGAGCAGATCCTCGACCAGCTCGAAGCCGCCGCGGCCCGTGAGGCGGGCGCCGGCAGCATCGCGCTGGCTCGCGCGTATGCCGATTGGGGCGCCCTGGGCCTCGAGGACTATCGCCGTGATGTCGAGCGGGCCGGGGTCGAGACCGTCCAGGTCTTCTCGGTCAGCAAGGCCGAGAAGAATGCGGCCGACATCGTCCTGGTCGTCGATTGCCTGCGTGCCGCCGGCGATCTCGATCAGCTCGAGGTTTTCGTCATCGTGTCCGCCGACGGCGACTTCGTGCCGCTCGTGCGGCGCCTGCACGAGCTCGACAAGTACGTCATCGGCGCGACTCTCGCCGATCATCCCGTCAACAACGTCCTGGAGCGCGAGGTCGACCAGTACGTGCCGCTGAAGGTCAAGCCCGTCCCCCCGGCCGCCGCGCTGCAGCCGCTGTTCTCGGGCGATTCATCCGCTCCGCTGTTCGCGCTGCCCAAGAAGGTCGTCCGACCGGAGAAGAAGGCCGAACAGCCCAAGGCCGAACAGCCCACGGCCGAACAGCCCAAGGCGGCCAAGGTCACCAAGCGCACGACCGAGAAGCCCAAGGCCGACAAGGTTAAGAAGACGTCGACCAAGATCTCGTGGCATGACCTGGCCAAGGAGATCGAGCCCGTCCACGATGCGCCCGCGTCCTCACCCGAGGAGTACAAGGCCATCATCACGAAGGTCCTGTCCGATCCGAAAGTGCGCAGTTTCAGTGATCAGCTCGCCGACCAGGGTGGCACGCTGCCCATCCTGGCGATGGCTCTCAAGGCTGCCGCGCCCCAGCTCAGCCCATCCGACGCCCGCGTCAGCTCGCTGTCCCGGGCCCTCCGGTTCGCGCTCGCCGACACGCAATACGCCCTCGCGCGCGAGAGTGATGACGTCCAGCCAGTCCTGGTCCGGCGCGCGACCAACCCGGCCGGGATGCTGGCCGACCTGTCGCTCGACGACATCCAGCGCGGGGTCCAGTAGCCGACGGGTCGCCGTCGGGAGCAACCACTAGGCTGGACCCATGGCAGATATCGAGATCGGCACCGCCAAGCGTGGGCGGCGCGCGTACTCATTCGACGACATTGCGATCGTCCCGAGTCGCCGCACCCGTGATCCCGAGGAGGTGTCGACTGCCTGGCAGATCGATGCCTATCGATTCGATCTGCCGGTTCTGGCCGCGCCGATGGATTCGGTCATGAGCCCCGAGACCGCGATTGCGCTGGGCCGCCACGGCGGGCTCGGCGTCCTCGACCTCGAAGGCCTCTGGACACGCTACGAAGAGCCCGAGAAGCTGCTCGACGAGGTCGCGAGCCTTGTGGGCCCCACCTCGACCGAGCGGCTCCAAGAGATCTATTCCGAGCCCATCAAGGCGGAGCTCATCACGGCACGCCTCAAGCAGATGCGCGCCGCGGGCGTGACAGTCGCCGGCGCACTGTCGCCTCAGCGCACCAAGCAGTTTGCCGATGCCGTCGTCGATGCCGGAGTCGATCTGTTCGTGATCCGCGGAACCACGGTCTCGGCCGAGCACGTCTCGGGCCAGACCGAGCCGCTGAACCTCAAGGAGTTCATCTACGAGCTCGACGTCCCGGTCATCGTGGGTGGCTGTGCCACCTACCAGGCGGCCCTGCACCTGATGCGCACCGGCGCGGCGGGCGTGCTCGTGGGCTTTGGCGGCGGCGCCGCCCACACAACCCGCTCGGTGCTGGGCATCTCGGTCCCCATGGCCTCGGCCGTGGCCGATGTCGCGGCAGCGCGACGCGACTACCTCGACGAGTCGGGCGGTCGTTACGTCCACGTCATCGCGGACGGCTCGATCGGACGCAGCGGCGATATCGCCAAGGCCATCGCGTGCGGTGCCGACGCGGTCATGATCGGCTCGCCCTTCGCCCGTGCGGCAGAGGCACCTGGCCATGGCTTCCATTGGGGTGCCGAGGCCTGGCACCCCGATCTGCCCCGCGGCGAGCGCGTTGACATGGGCACGGTTGGCGATCTGCAGTCGGTCCTGTTCGGCCCCTCGTCGGTGCCTGACGGCACGATGAACCTGATCGGCGCGCTCAAGCGCGCGATGGCCACGACGGGCTACACCGATCTGAAGGAGTTCCAGCGGGTCGAGGTCGTCGTCGGTTGACCGACGAGCTCAGGCTCGATTGGGTGCCATATGAGCACCCCGATGCGGTGAGCCTGCGTGACTCCATGGTCGCGGAGGTCTCCGCTCTCTATGGTTCGCAGCGCGACAGCGGCGGCGGCACGGGTGCGGGTATCGAGCCGGGCAGCGTCGTGCTGACCATCGTCGGGTACCGAGGCGACCAGCCCGTCGCCCACGCGCTGCTGCGCACGTGGGGCCCCGACCTCGAGATCAAGCGCATGTTCGTCACACCCGAGGTGCGAGGGTTAGGTGTCGCCGACGCCCTCATCGTGGCGCTCGAAGAGGGCGCGCGATCCCTGGGTGCGGTGCGGCTCGTGCTCCACACCGGAGAACGGCAGCTCGCGGCGATCCGCACCTACCGGCGCCACGGCTTCACGCCGATCGAGGTCTACGGTCCGTACGTAGACATGCCCGAGTCGCTGTGTTTCGCCAAACCGCTCGGCTCAGGACAGACGCGGCTCAGCTCAGGAGATTAGACGTCTCGAGCCACGGCGTGATGGGAGCCTCGTACGGTGCGTCCTCGCCCTCGGACTGTTGCACCAGCAGACGCAAGGTGTCGACGAGGTGATCGTGCACGGCGCGGGCCGCACCACGAGCGTCTTGGGCCTCGATCGCGTCGAAGATGCGCTCATGCACCACGAAAATGTCGTCAAGCGTCCGGGTGGCCGTCGTCGAGAGGCCGCGAGCGTGCATCTGCGAGCGGGTCTTGGCGACTGCCTCGACGATGCGCACATTGCCCGAACCACGCAGGACTGCCTCGTGGAACGTCAGGTCGTGGCGCTGGAACATCGGCTCGTCCTGCTGCTCCAAGGCCTTGCGCATGCCGGCAAAGGCCTTGCGCATGACCTTGCGGTCGGGCTCGGCCATGTGAGTGGCCGAGCG
>JBBSSC010000131.1:0-6421 GCA_038242465.1 Propionibacteriales bacterium
AGCGTCGCCAGGGCTGGCACGAGGTACGTCGTCGAGGCCGCCTTGCCGGTCGAGATTCGTTTGAGCGCATACGACCAGGTGCTGAAGCCGATCGCGGTGGGGAAGACACCCAGGTAGACGAGCCAGGCGATGTCGTGGAATGACGCCCCACTGAGCTCGTCGATCAGCGCCGGCGCGAACGGCAGGCACACGACCACTCCGACCAGACAGCCGAGCCACACCGACATGACGGGCTCCATGTGGGCGAGCGCGGGCTTCTGCGCCAGGGCGCCGAAGGCGTAGAACATCGCGGCCGCGACGCACAAGATGACTCCGGTGGTGCTGGCGGTGTCGACGGCGGAGGAGTCGGCGTCGGTGCTGAGAGCGATCAGCGCGACCCCCGCGAAGGCGATGCCCATGCCGATCAGCAACGGTTTGGGGAAGCCCTCCTTGTAAAGGAAACCGGCGACGATCGCGGCGATGATTGGCCCGATGTTGACGATCAGCGCGGTGGTGCCGGCATCGAGATCTCGTTCGGCCGCATTCAGCGCGATGTTGTACGCGCCGAACCAAACGACGCCGTACAGGACGACGAGTAGCAGGGGCCGGCCGTGGGGGAGCGGAGTGCGCCCCGGGCGTGCGAACAGCGTCAGCACGAGGGCGCCGACCACGAGTCGCCCCAGCGTCAAGGAGCCGGGCGAGTAGGTGTCGCCGACGGCACGAATGCCGACGAACGCCGAGGCCCACAGCAGCACCGTGACGAGCAGGGCCGCAAGGGACAGATCGCGTTCGGTCTTCACAGGGCCACGTTAGCGACCAGTCCGGACATGACGAAGGCCCCGATCGGAGCTCGGGGCCTTCGTCATCGTCAGCGGCGGCTACTCGGTAGCGCCACCGTCGGAGCCGAGGGTTACCTCGACCTCGTCCTTCTGCCCGCCGCGGGTGTAGGTCAGCTTGACCTTCTCGCCGGGGTTGAATCCGCGGACACTGGCCACCAGCGCCTCGGAGCTGGGGACGAGCACGCCATTAACGGCTGTGATGACATCGCCTGCCTTCAGGCCGGCCTTGTCGGCAGCGCCATCAGGAGTGACCTTCTGGACCTCGGCACCGACGCCGGTGATGCCGTCCGGGCCGAGGAAGTTGCCGACACTGACGCCGATCTGGGCATGTGCGACCTTCTTGCCCTCGAGTAGCTGCTTCGAGACATTCTTGGCCAGATCGATCGGGATCGCGAAGCCCAGGCCGATCGATCCGGCTTCACCGGACGTCGTGGTGCCCGAGCGGATCGCCGAGTTGATCGCGATGACGCGACCCTGCAGGTCGACCAGGGGGCCGCCTGAGTTTCCGGGGTTGATCGCGGCGTCGGTCTGGACGGCGGGGAAGGTCGTGGACGAGCCGGAGCCCGAACCGTCCGAGGAGGAGACGGGACGGTTGAGGGCCGAGACGATGCCCTGCGTCACGGTGCTCTCAAGGCCGAACGGCGAGCCGATCGCGACAACCTCTTGACCGACCTTGAGATCGGCGGAGCTGCCCAGCGTCGCGGGAGTCAGGCCGCTGCGGCCTTCAGCCTTGATGACCGCGAGATCGGTTTTTGGATCGGTGCCGATGATCGCGGCCTTGGAGTTGGTGCCATCGCTGAAGGCGACCGTGATCGTGCCGCCCTCGCCCGCCACGTCGACGACATGGTTGTTGGTCAGGATGTTGCCGTCGCTGCTGATGATGATGCCCGTGCCGGACCCTGACTCCTGGCCGCCTTTGACGTTGATCTGGACGACGGAGGGGAGGACCTTCGCGGCGACCTGCTCGACCGTGCCGGCCGGCGCGCTGGTCTGGGTGGCACCGTCCTTGCTGAGCGAGCTGACGACGGTTCCATTGCCGCCGTCATCGTCCTTGAGCTCATCGTGCAGCGCGGCTCCTCCGTATCCGGCACCGGCGGCCAGCACGACCAACGCGAGGGCTCCGGCGAGCTTGCGGCCACCACGCTTGCGCTTGGCGGGCGGGGCGCCGGTGGTGTGCGGGGCGGCGAAGGCCGCGGTGGGCTCGTTTTCACGGAAGGGATCACCGTGGCTGCCGAGCGGAGCCCTGGCCGGGAACGGTTCTGCGACGGGCTGCTCAGCAGTGGGGAAGCGGTGCGTGTACGCATCGTCGGCCGGGGGCGCGGGCGGAGCCGGGGGTGCCTGAGCCGCGATGGGTTCGACCGGCGTGGGCGGAGCCTCCGCTGAAGGGAAGGCGACTGTGTCCTCGTGCGCCTCGGCGCTCTCGGAGTCGGCGCGCTCCGAGGGGGGCGTGTAGGGCTTGTCCGCGAAGGGATCATGCGAGTCAGTCATGGTCCTCACATTGTCGCGCATCTCTGAGGAAGAAGTGAGATTGACGTGTGAGCGATCAAAGAAAGCCTGTGCTTCCGTGTCAAACCTCGGTAGGTGCCTCGGGCAGCACGAGCGTGAATATCGTGCCCCCCTCAGGAGGCGAGCTCACGTCGACAGTTCCGCCGTGACGTTCAGCGGCCCGCTTCACGATCGACAGACCGAGGCCGGAGCCAGGCAGGGTGCGCGCCTCGCTCGAACGATAGAACCGGTTGAAGATGAGTGGGAGGTCATCGGAGTTGATGCCGGGACCCTCGTCGGTCACGGTTAACACGCCATCGCGAAGTTTCACGTGGATCACGCCATTCGGCGGGCTCCACTTGGCGGCGTTGTCGAGCAGGTTCGTGACGGCGCGCTCGAGCAGCTGCGGCTCACCGATGACCATCCACGGGGA
The DNA here is from genome assembly GCA_038242465.1 of Propionibacteriales bacterium. GTDB lineage: Bacteria > Actinomycetota > Actinomycetes > Propionibacteriales > Nocardioidaceae > Aeromicrobium. The sequence continues at coordinate 2,737 of JBBSSC010000131.1, forward strand.
CAGGTCGACGTCGAGACGGATCTCCTGGGCGCGCAGCCGCACCCTCTCGACCGCCTGAGTCACAACATCCGCGAAGTCGAGTGGCTCAGGATCGCGCGACATGGGCTCGTCGCGGGCCAGTTCGACGAGATCCCCCACGAGTGTTGTGAGCTCCTCGAGCTGCGCCCGGACGTCGGCCATGATCTCGTGCCGCTGATCGTCGCTGAGGTGGCGCTCGGTGTTGTCGGCGGCCTGGCCGATCAGCTCGATATTGGTGCGCAGGCTTGTGAGTGGGGTGCGCAGCTCATGGCCGGCGTCGGCGACGAGCTGCCGCTGCCGCTCCTGGGAGGCGTCGAGCGCCTGGAGCATCGCGTTGAAGGAGATGGTCAGGCGGGCAAGCTCATCGCGTCCGGTGACCTCGATCGGGGTGAGGTCGATCGTGCGGGCCACACGCTCGGTCGCGGCGGTGAGGCGGCGGACGGGCCGCAGGCCGTTCGTGGCCACGCCCCATCCGGCCAGACCGGCGAGTGCGACGCCGGCAGCACTGGTCAGGAGCAGGATGATCTTGAGCCGTTCGAGCGCATCGCGGTTCGATTCCATCGACTGCACAAGGACGAAGGCTCTGCCGAGACCCGCGGGTACTGCGACGACACGGTGCGGCACCCCGTCGAGGTAGGCGGTGCGAATCGACTGCTTGCGCAAGCCGTTCGAGACCTCGATCTCGCGATATCCCTTGAGCTTGGCGTAGTCGTCGTTCGGATCGATGGGCGTCGGAAACAGCTGCCCGGCCGTCACGACAAAGGGCTGGATGCCGACGTACGCGAGCGCCACAGTGGATGGGCTGTTGATCAACGCTGCGTTAATGCCACTGTCGACCGCCGCATTCGCGCGCCGGATCATCGAGTCGTCGAGTGAGCTGTTGAATTCGGCCCGCACCGTGACGAACACGATGACGCTGACCCCGCCGAGCGTTACTGCGACGGCGGTGGTCGTCAGCACCGCTACGCGCAGCGCCAAGGACATCCGCCCGGTGATCTTTCTGAGGACGCGGTGGACCGCCTCGATCACGGTGGGGTCTCGCGCAGGACGTATCCAACGCCACGCACGGTGTGCAGGAGCCGCGGCTCACCCTCCGCCTCGAGCTTGCGACGGACGTAGCCGACGTAAACCTCGAGCGAGTTGGCGGTTGTCGGGAAGTCGAAGCCCCACACCTCTTCGAGGATGAACGACCGCTCCAGGACGCGCTTAGGTCGTTGCAGGAACAGCTCGAGCAGCGCGAACTCCGTTCGTGTCAGGGACAACGGACGTCCGCCGCGGGTCACATCGCGGGTCACGGGGTCAAGTGACAGATCGGAGAAGACCAGCGGTGCCTCGTCGGGCTCGACCTGCGCAGCGCGACTGGAGCGCCGCAGCAGTGAGCGCAACCGGGCTAGCAGTTCTTCGAGAGCGAAGGGTTTGGTCAGATAGTCGTCGGCACCAGCATCGAGACCATCGACCCGATCGGAGACGGCGTCGCGAGCCGTCAGAACCAGGATGGGGACGTCGTTGCCGGCGCTGCGCAGAGCTCGGGTGGCTTCGAGGCCGTCGAGCCGCGGCATCATGACGTCCATGATGATCGCGTCGGGGTTGATCTGGGGCACACGGGCGAGGGCTTCGGCGCCATCGGATGCGAGGTCGACGGTATAGCCGTTGAACTCGAGCGACCGGCGCAGCGAGTCACGGACGGCTCGGTCGTCGTCGACCACGAGGATGCGCATGCCAGACAGTCTGCCCCGCGTGTCTGAGACCCCGCTGAAAGTTCGGCGGATCAATGTGACCGGCCGGCCAGCAGATCCTTGGCAGCGGACGCGGCACGAGCACCGTAAGTGCCGCCGAACAGCACTGCATGGACGAGTAGCGGGTGCAGCTGGTGCAGCGGGCGGCGCTCCTCCCAGCCGTCGGCGAGAGGTGCTGCCTCGGCGTAGGCGTCGAGGATGCGCTGGAGATGCGGGGCGCCGAACAGGGCGAGCATCGCTAGGTCGGTCTCGCGGTGGCCACCGTGGGCGGCGGGGTCGACGAGCCAGACATCGCCGTCGGAACCCCACACGATATTGCCCGACCAGAGATCACCGTGGATCCGGGCGGGTGGCTCGGTGGGGCCGGCGAGATCGTGGATGCGGCGCATCGCGGACTCGACGATTGCTGCCTCGGGCGGCGTCAGCGCGCCCCGATCGACCGCGGCGCGCACATAGGGCATGACGCGGCGTGAGGCGAAGAACTCGGGCCAGGCAGGCAGTGTGCGGTTGGGCAGCGGCGCCAGACCGACGAAGCCGTCGATCGCGGCGCCGAACATGTCGGCTCCCGCAGCGTGGGTAGCGGCGAGCTGGCGACCGAAGCGCTCGGCCGCCTCGGTGGTGGGCTTGCTGGGCTCGACCCAATCGATGACGAGGCAGTCCTCGGCAACTGCGAGGACGTCCGGAACCTTCGCGCCATCGGCCTCGCGCAGCCAGCGCAGGCCTTCAGCCTCGCGGGGGAAGAATCCTGCGGGCGCGTGCGGGCGGGTCTTGATGATGGCGCCGCGGCCATCGGTCAGGCGCAGGCGCGTGGAGGTGCAGATGTCGCCACCGGCGACGGGGGTGGTCGACACGACACCGAGGCCGAGGAGCGTTTCCGCCCGTGCCGCGGTTCCTGTCATACGTGCCATGACTATGACGTTACCGTCTGGGCGGGGGCGTGACTTACGCCTCCATGAGCTCGGGGAGCTGAGACACCAGTTCATCGGTCGTGCGCTCGATCATCGCCAGGACCTCACGGAAGCCATCGTTGCCGCCGTACCAGGGATCGGGCACCTCGTCATCGCCCTCGTGGGCGAGCGGATCGAACTCCCGGAACATCCGCACCTGGGCCTGTTGTCCGACGGTCGGTGCCTGGTCGACCATGTCGGCCCGGTTGGTGTGGTCCATCGCAAGGAGTAGATCGTTCTCGGCGTACCAGTCGGTCGAGAAGGTGCGAGCCCGGTGACGGGACGGGTCGTAGCCGGCATCGCGGAGCACAGCGGCGGCGCGGCGGTCCATCGGTTCGCCGCGGTGCCAGCCACCCGTGCCCGAGGAAGCCACCTCGACGCGGTCATGGAGCCCGGCTTTGGCGAGTCGAGCCTCCAGCACGACATGCGCGATCGGGGAACGGCAGATATTGCCCAGACAGACCAGGGCTACGCGGTACGTCATACGTCGTAGCGGCGTACATGGATCTGACGCGGCTTGGGTGCGACGAAGGCTCCGACGATGGTCTGGCTGACCGAGATGACGATCGAGGCCACGACAGCCCACCAGAAGCCGTCGATGTGGAATACGACATCGAAGGCATCCGTGATGCGCTCGGTCAGCAACAGCAGCAGCGCATTGATAACCAGCAGCGCGAATCCCAACGTCACGATGATGAAGGGCAGCGACAGCAGCTTGATAACGGGCCCGACGATGCTGTTGATGATGGTGAATACGAGCGCCACGGCTAGCACCGCGATGATTCGGGCCGACGTCGAGTCGTCGGACTCGCCGATGTTCATATGCTGCCCCAGCAACCACGCCGCGACGGAGAGGGCCACGGCGCTGACAAGCCAGGTCGAGAGAAAACGCTGCATAAGGTGATTGTTGCACCTATCCGTGCCCATAAGGCGCGGCTCAGGGTGCGGGGATCGCGAGCTCGACCTTTCGTGACATCTGGGCCA
>JBBSSC010000132.1:0-6385 GCA_038242465.1 Propionibacteriales bacterium
ACCCTCCCCGGCGACACCCAGACCGAGTCGGCCGGCCGTGCGGCCGCACGCTGCGATGGGGTCACAGTAATCCGCAACGCGAGCCCGAACTACATGGTCCAAGATCTGTGCTTCTTCCTGGTCAAGCTCGGGGTTGGCATCGAGGGCATCGGAACCACGACGTTGCGGGTCACCGGCAAGCCGCACATCAACTGCGATGTCGAGTACGCGCCCAGCGAGGACCCCATCGAGGCCATGAGCCTCATCGCCGCGGCGATCGTGACGAAGTCCAGCATCACGGTGCGGCGCGTGCCGATCGAGTTCATGGAGATCGAGCTCGCACTGCTCGAAGAGATGGGCTTCAACTATGACCGCGGTGAGGAGTACCCCGCCGAGAACGGCAACACTCGCCTGGTCGACATCACGACCTACGACTCGAAGCTGCACGCGCCGATCGACAAGATCCACCCCATGCCGTTCCCCGGCCTCAACATCGACAATCTCCCGTTCTTCGCAGTCATCGCGGCGACCGCCGAGGGCCAGACGATGCTGCACGACTGGGTTTACGAGAACCGCGCGATCTACCTCACCGAGCTCAACAAGCTCGGCGCCCAGGTCAAGCTCCTCGACCCCCACCGGGTGCTGATCGAGGGCCCGACACACTGGAGCGGCACCGAGCTCGTATGCCCGCCTGCGCTGCGCCCCGCCGTCGTCATCCTGCTCGCAATGCTGGCCGCCAAGGGCACCTCGGTGCTGCGAAGCGTCTATGTCATCAACCGCGGCTACGAAGACCTCGCAGAACGTCTCAACGCACTCGGCGCACAGATTGAGACGTTCCGCGACATCTAGGCGAACACGCTAAGCCCAGGCACCTGCAATCTGCCGCGTGGCGACGTTGGTGCGGTTCCACACGTTGATAGCCGAGATCGCGAGGATCAGACCTGCGAGCTGCTGCTCATCGAAGTGAGCGGCGGCCTCCGCATACACCTCGTCGGGCACGGGATCCGAGCGATCGCTCAAGCGTGTGACTGCCTCGGTCAGGGCGAGTGCCGCACGCTCCGCATCGTCGAAGTGCGGCGAGTCGGGCCAACCTGCGACGGTATCGATCTTCTCGTCGCTCAGCCCGGCCTTGCGGAGTGCCTGCGCGTGCATCTGCAGGCACACACCGCAGCTGTTGATCTGGCTGGCGCGCAGCTGGACGAGCTCCTGCATCGTGTCGGTCAGGCCGGTGCCACTGATGGCGCGAGTCAACGCCACGAGCGCGTCCATCGCGGCGGGTACCGTGACGGCGGGATGATTCATTCGTGCTTGCATGATGGTGCTCCTCAGGTCGTGTCACATCGTTGATGTGTGGTTCGTCAGAGCTTTGACGAATCATCAGAAAGGAATGTGACCGATGGACGGCAACAAGTTCCTGGCGGAGCGTTTCGAGCAGAACCGCAGCCATCTGCGCGCTGTGGCCTACCGCATGTTGGGCTCGCTCGACGAAGCCGACGACGCGGTGCAGGAATCGTGGCTGCGTCTGAGCCGGGTCGATGCCGACGAGATCGACAACCTCGGCGGCTGGCTGACGACGGTCGTCGGCCGGATATGTCTCGACGTCTTGCGCTCACGCCGGGCCCGTGGCGAAGAACCGCTGGACACTCGCCCTACCGATCCGGTCGACACAGATGACTCCCGAACGAGCGTCGACCCTGAGCACGAAACCGTGCTGGCCGACACCGTAGGACTTGCGATGCTCGTAGTGCTCGACAAGCTGACGCCGGCCGAACGCCTCGCATTCGTCCTCCACGACATGTTCGCGGTCCCGTTCGACACCATCGCTTCGATGATCGGACGCACTCCCGAAGCAACTCGCCAGCTCGCGAGCCGCGCGCGACGACGCGTGAGAGGATCCGATGCGTCGCGCGACACGCCGCTGCCTCGTCAGCGTCACATCATTGACGCGTTCATCGCTGCCTCTCGTGGCGGTGACTTCGACGCTCTCGTGGCGGTGCTCGACCCGGACGTCGAGCTTCGACCGAGCACTGGTGACGTCGTGCGGGGTGCCGTGCGAGTGGCCCGTGGGGCTATCGCCTTTCGGCAGGGCGGAACCCGGTCCGTACCGATTCTGGTCAACGGCGCCGTCGGCATCGCGGCGCTCCTCGACGGACGGTTGGTATCTGTCCTGGAGGCCACACTGGTTGATGGCAGGATCGCAACGATCGAGATCACTGCTGACCCGGAGAATCTCGTACTGCTTGATCTGAAGTATCTCGACTGACAGATCCGCCGCGCCTCTGTGCCAAGCGGCGGTAGAAGGGCTTAGTTTGATCATGTGAACGGCTATCTCGACGAACCTCCCCTGGCGTTCGCGCATCGCGGCGGCGCGAAGACCGCCGACAACGTGGGCATCGAGAATTCGCTCGCTGCGTTCACCCACGCGTACCGGCTGGGCTATCGATATCTGGAGACCGATGTTCGGGTGACCTCCGATGGTGCCGTGTACGCAGTCCACGACGCGGTTCTGTCTCGGCTGAGCGGCAGCGACGACTTAGTCGATGCGCTGTCGTCTGAGAATCTCGATCTCCAGCGGCTCGATCAGCGCGAGCCCTTCGCGCGCCTCGAAGCGCTGTACGAGGCGTTTCCGGACGCCCGTCTCAACATCGACGTCAAGTCCGACGACGCGGTTGAGGCGACGTGCGAGGTCATCAAGGCCAACGATGCCCTGGACCGCACGTGCCTGAGCTCGTTCTCACACGCCCGCCTGAAGCGCATCCGTCGCCTCCTGCCCGGTGTGACGACATCGGCCTCCGTGCGTGAGGTGATTCTTGCCCGCGCTCTGCCGCTCCCCGTGCTGAAGATCGCCGGACGCCCCCAGGGCCAGTGCCTCCAGGTGCCCGCCAACCGCGGACGGTTCAAGGTCGTCACGCCGCGCTTCATGCACCGAGCGCATGCCCTCGGTCTGCAGGTGCACGTCTGGACGATCGACGATGCCGACGAGATGCACCGCCTGCTCGATCTCGGAGTCGATGGCATCATGAGCGACCGGACCGATGTCCTCAAGGACGTCCTGGTTGCCCGCGGCACCTGGAAAGGACCCGTATGACCCTCTCCCCCGCCGTTGCCGGCCAGACGCGCCGCCGCGCCGTGATCGCCTGGAGCCTGTGGGACTGGGGGTCCGCGGCCTTCAATGCCGTGATCGTGACCTTCGTGTTCTCGGTCTACCTGACGGATGCCGTCGGCGACGATCTGCCGGGCAACATCTCGGCGACTTCGTGGCTCGGCTGGTCGATCGGCGCAGCGAGCCTCGTGATCGCGGTCCTGGCGCCCGTCATGGGGCAGCAGTCGGATGCCTCGGGGCACCGCAAACGATCACTTGGGCTACTGACGCTATCGGTCGTGGCCGTGACGGCCTTGATGTTTCTGGTCGAGGAGGACTATCACTTCCTGTGGCTGGGCCTCCTGCTCATCGCGGTGGGCACCGTGCTGTTCGAGCTTGCCCAGGTCCCCTACTTCTCAATGCTGAGACAGGTCTCGACGCCCCAGAACGTCGGCCGTGTCTCGGGGCTCGGCTGGGCATTCGGCTACCTCGGTGGCATCGTTTTGCTGATCATCGTCTACATCGGCCTCATCGCCGGCGATGGCGGTCTGCTAGGCGTCTCGACCGAGAACGGGCTCAACATCCGCTGGGTCGCACTCGTAGCAGCTGTGTGGTTCCTGGTGTTCTCGCTGCCGGTGCTGTTCGCGGTTCCCGAGCTGCCGGCCGATGCCAGCCCGCTCCCCCACACCGGTTTCGTCGAGTCCTACCGGGTGTTGTTCGCCGAGGTCAGGACGATGTGGCGCGACGATCGCGCGACCTGCTCGTTCCTGATCGCCAGCGCGCTGTTCCGCGACGGCCTGAGCGGAGTGTTCACATTCGGCGCGGTCATCGCGGTCAGCGTCTACGGATTCACCGACGACACAGTCATCCCGTTCGGCATTGCCGCCAATGTCGCGGCGGCCGGCGGCGCGCTCGCAGCTGGTCGGCTCGACGACACCCTGGGCCCCCGACGCGTCATCGTCATCTCGCTGACGGCAATGCTCGGTGCAGGTCTCGTGCTGCTGTTCGTCGACGGAATGGCGGGCTTCTGGGTGTTCGGTCTCATCCTGTGCTTGTTCGTCGGCCCAGCCCAGTCGGCATCGCGCACATATCTGGTGCGGTTGACACCGCCGGGCAAAGAAGGCCAACATTTCGGGCTGTACGCCATGACGGGCCGCGCGGCGTCCTTCCTCGCACCGACTCTGTTCGGTCTGTTCGCCTTCGTGTTCGGCGACGATCGGTGGGGCATCATCGGCATCATGCTGGTGCTGCTCGTCGGGCTCATGGCCCTACTGAGGGTGCCCCCACTGGCGCGGGACAGGGCACTCGGAGGATAGTTCTCTGTTCAGGGGAATTTCATGTGTGTCATCTATGTTGGATAGATAAGGCACACGAAAGGGGACGCACATGGGTGAACGTGCATTACGAGGTGCTCGACTCGGAACGCAGAGCTTCGAGGACGAGCGCGGAGTTGAGATGGCTCCCCGGCAGCAGGTTGAGTACGTATGCCCGGATGGGCACAAGTTCTCGGTGACGATGGCCGATGAGGCCGAGGTCCCGTATGAATGGGAAGACCCCAAGACCGGACACATCGGGCGACTCGCCGACGGCGTGAAGCCTGAGGGCAAGCCCGAGAAGCCTGTCCGTACACACTGGGACATGCTGTTGGAGCGACGCTCGGTCGACGAGCTCGAAGAGATCCTCACCGAGCGGCTCGACTTGCTCCGTAGTGGAGAGATCGGACCACCGCATCTGCACCGGCCGGCCAAGAAAAGGGCCGCCGCGAAGAAGAAGAGCGCCTAACTCGCGCTTCTCGCCAAAAGGACCCCGGCTACGGCCGGGGTCTTTTGGCGTCCGGCACCAGCCGCGCCAACCCCCATACCGTGACGCGCCACAGCGCCTCGCGCACGATCGCGCCGCTCATCTTGGACTCACCGCGCTCGCGTTCCACGAAGGTGATCGGCACCTCGACGATCGACATCTCGGCCGCGAGGACCCTGCGCGTCATGTCGATCTGGAAGCAGTAGCCCTGCGAGGCGACATCGTCCAGGGGCAGCTTCAGGAGAGTGTCCCGCCGGAACGCGCGGAAGCCTCCCGTGGCGTCACGCACAGGTATCCCGAGCATGAGGCGCGCGTACAGCGTCCCGCCGCGCGAGATCAGCCGGCGATGTCGCGGCCAGTTCACGACTCCGCCGCCCGGCACCCAGCGCGAACCCAGGACCAGATCGGCGCCTTCTGCACTGGCGGCCAAAAGCTGCTCGAGATCCTCGGGGCGGTGCGATCCGTCGGCATCCATCTCGAGCAGGACGTCATAGTCGCGCGCCAGACCCCATGCGAAGCCCTCACGGTAGGCCGAGCCGAGCCCCTGCTTGGACGTGCGGTGGATGACGTGGATACGTATGTCGGCAGCGGCCAGACGGTCGGCGATCTCGCCGGTCCCATCGGGCGAGCCGTCGTCGACCACCAGAACATCGACGTGCGGCTGTGCCGCGTGGATACGCTCGACGATCCACTCGAGATTGGCTGACTCGTTGAACGTCGGGACGACAATGAGCGACTTCATCCGCGCTGGTGTTCCTTTCGTCGCCGCGTGCCTGCCCACCATGCTCCCAGACCCGCGACCAGCAAGATCCATTCGATGTATCGACCCAGCACCAGAGCTGGCGTCTTGCCCGATGCGAGCGTCACCTCAGCGCTCAGCGTGGCAGGTTGGTGCAGCGGCGCGCGCGGCACGCTGTGTCCAGACGGGTCGACGACGCCGGAGATCCCATTGGTCGCCGGCACGACGACCCAACGACCCGTCTCGATGGCTCGCAGGCGCGAGATGTCCCACTGCTGCTCGGGCTGTGAGGTTCCCGTGAACGCGGCATTGCTGGTCTGCACGACCATGAGCTGTGCCCCACCATCGACGGCTCGGCGGGTCACGTCGTCATATGCGATGTCGTAGCAGATCGTGTCGCCGATCAGTGTGTCGCCGATACGCATCCCGCCCGGCTCATCGCCTGCGAGCATATCGCGGGGGATGTCACGGGCGAGCCGGTTCACGATGAATCCCGCCTGCTCGCGAAATGGCACGTACTCACCGAAGGGGACGGGTTTAAGCTTGACGTATCGGTCACCGGGGCCGCGCGCACTCCATACGACGCCCGCGTTGTAGGCCGTGTCGGGGGTGTTGCCGTCAAAGATGCCGCCGACGAGGATCGGGGCCTCGAGCCTCGCCGAGAGCGCCTCGATCTGGCTCGACACCGCCGGGTTGTTGTATGGGTCGACGTCGGTCGCATTCTCGGGCCACAGGACCATGTCGGGGCGCGGCACCTCGCCGGCCTCGATGCGATCGGCCAACCG
>JBBSSC010000133.1:0-6379 GCA_038242465.1 Propionibacteriales bacterium
CCGCATCATGCGCCCTGTGCGGCCTTGGCCTCGCGCCGGATCGTGCGAGCGTCGCGGACGTACATCAGTCCGGTCACGACCGTCACGGCCACAGCCGCGGCCATCAGGACCCAGCTGATGGCGCGCAGCAGATCGGTCAGCGGGTTGTTCCAGATTTCGAAGGGCAGCAAGAAGCCGCCAATCGCAAGAGCCTGCAGCGCAGTCTTGATCTTGCCGCCCTGGCTGGCCGGCATGACGTCGTACTTCTTGATCGCGAAGCGCATTAATGTAATGCCCCACTCGCGTATCAGGATCACGATCGTGATGGTCCAGAACAACCACCCGAACTGTGTATCCGTGAAGATGATCGACAGACCCACGAAGGCCATGCCTGTGAGTGCCTTGTCGGCGATGGGATCGGCCAGCTTGCCAAAGTCTGTGACAAGGTCGTACTTGCGCGCGAGATCACCATCGATGCGATCGGTGATCATGAGCAATGCGAAGGCGATCATCGCAGCGACCCGATATCCGATGGACTCGCCGTCTTGGGTTAGCAGCAGCCATCCGAACAGCGGCACACCTGCTATGCGTGTGACCGTCAGGATGTTCGCGATGTTCAGGTTGCTCGGCTCAGTTGCCGCGGCCATGGGTCCCTCTCGGTGCGGATACGACGACTCCTCAGTATGCGGCAGCCGTGCGACGCCTGGCCAATTGGACCTCTGCCTCGCCCGGCGAGACATTGGTAGCCAGGCCCAGCGGCGAGGTGTAGAAGCGTCGGCCGTCCACGCTGACAACCTTGATCCGAGGATCGTGGCGGATGCCTTCGCGGCGCTCGACTTTGATCTCGCCCATCTCGCTCCACAGCAGGCCCACCCAGCCCTGCTCGGCCCTGAGCCGCACGCCGTAGTCGTCAGCGACGAACAACGGGGTACGGGCATCGCGCAGGCCGCGCAGGTAATTGAGTGCCAGCGCCAGGAGAAGCACGGCCGGAATAGCGAACAGCGGCTGGTCACGATCGTGGACCAGCCAGCCGAATCCGGCCGCCAGCGCAAGCGAAACCAGCGCGAGCAGCCCGTACAGGCTCGTGCGTCTGTGGATCTCGAATGACTCGGGCACGGCTAGCCGACCTGGATCGATGCGAGGACCTGTTCGAGGTCATCGGGCTTGATCAGGACGTCACGGGCCTTGGAGCCCTCGCTCGGTCCGACGATGCCGCGGCTCTCCAAGATGTCCATCAGACGTCCGGCCTTGGCGAATCCGACGCGCAGCTTGCGCTGGAGCATCGACGTCGAACCGAACTGGGTCGTGACGCACAGCTCGATGGCCTGCAGAACGAGGTCCATGTCGTCGCCAATATCGTCTTCGATCTCACGCTTGGCGGCCGGGGCCACCGTGACGTCCTCGCGATACGTTGGCTGCAGTTGCGTCTTGCAGTGCTCGACAATCGTCTGGATCTCGGCCTCGGTGATCCAGGCCCCCTGCATGCGCATGGCCTTGTTCTGACCCATCGGCAGGAACAATCCATCGCCCTGGCCCACGAGCTTCTCGGCTCCGGGCTGATCAAGGATGACTCGGCTGTCGGCGAGCGACGACGTCGCAAACGCCAGACGGCTCGGCACATTGGCCTTGATCAGGCCAGTGACGACGTCGACCGACGGACGCTGAGTCGCCAGCACTAGGTGGATGCCCGCGGCGCGGGCGAGCTGCGTGATACGGACGATCGAGTCCTCGACGTCGCGCGGGGCGACCATCATGAGGTCGGCGAGCTCGTCGACCACGACCAGCAGATAAGGGTACGGCGCCAGCACACGCTCGCTCATCGGCGGCAGCTTGACCTGGCCCGCCTTGACGGCCTTGTTGAAGTCGTCGATGTGGCGGTAGCCGAAGTTCGCGAGGTCGTCGTAGCGCATGTCCATCTCACGCACGACCCACTGCAGCGCCTCGGCGGCCTTCTTGGGGTTCGTGATGATCGGCGTGATGAGGTGCGGGACACCTTCGTATGCCGTCAGCTCGACCCGCTTGGGGTCGACCATGATCATGCGGACCTCTTCGGGCGTCGATCGCATCAGGATCGACGAGATCATCGAGTTGACGAATGACGACTTGCCCGAGCCCGTCGCACCGGCGACGAGCAGGTGGGGCATCTTCGCGAGGTTGGCCACGACATAGCCGCCCTCGACGTCCTTGCCCAGGCCGATGACCATGGGGTGGTGATCGCTGCGGGCCTTGGCCGAACGCAGGACGTCGCCGAGGCTCACCATCTCCTTGTCGAGGTTGGGGATCTCAACGCCGATCGCGGACTTGCCGGGGATCGGGCTCAGGATGCGGACCTCGTTGGACGCCACGGCGTACGAGATATTCTTCGACAGCGCCGTGACCTTCTCGACCTTGACGGCGGGGCCGAGCTCGACCTCGTAGCGCGTGACGGTCGGGCCACGCGTGTAGCCCGTGACGGTCGCGTCGATCTGGAACTGCTCGAGCACCTCGGTGAGACGGGCCACGACATCGTCGGATGCTTTGGAGCGCGCCTTGTGCGGAGAGCCCTCGCGCAGGGAGTTGCTGTCGGGCAGGGAGTAGACGACATCTCCCGACAGAGCCAACTGCTCGGCGCGCGCCGGGATGGGCTCCATGGGCGGGAGCTCGATCGCTGCCTCGTCGACGGGCTCTTCCTCGTCCTCGTCGTAGGGCTCGGGCACGAAGACGCGTACGGGAGCCGTGGGCTCCTCGTCGTCGGGTCCGTTGACCAGCGGATTGTCGTATGGCTCATCGGGCGTCGAGGATGTGCGCGGGTGCTTGCGCTTGGGCGCCTCCTCGTCGACGGCCTCCTCGGATTTGCGGCCCATCGCCTGGTCGCGGAACTCGCGCAGGCGATCCGGAACGGCGTAAACGGGCGTGTTCGTGACGACAAGCAGGCCGAACGCAAGGATCAGCACCAGGATCGGCGAGACGACGTACGCGCTCTTGAGTAGATCCATCGGGATCGCCGAGAAGAGGAACCCAACCGCTCCTCCGGCCTCGCGCATCGCATCCGGATCGTCGCCGGGGCGCGGGACGCCGTGAGCGATGTGAACCAGGCCAAGGACGCCACCACACATCGCGGCCCAACCGATGACCTGACGGCCCGCGGGCCCGTTGCGGTCGGGATGACGCAGCGTGCGCCAGGCGATGACGACCAGCAGGATCGGGACGGCCCAAGCGAGCAGGCCAACGGCACCGGACGTGACGTCACGGACACCGCGGCCCACGGCACCGGGCATGTCGGACCACACGGATCCGGCCACAACGAGTCCGAGCGCCAGGACCGCGAATCCGACGCCGTCACGGCGTTGCTCGGGGTCGAGATCACGGGCACTGTGGCCGATGCTGCGCGCGATCGCGCCCACCATCCCAGCCAGAGCCAACCAGATCGCCGTCGATGCGCGCAGGATCGCGCCGAGGACAGCAGCAAGTGGACCAGGTCCGGATTTGCGCGCCACGGGCTTGCGGGCTGCAGGCTTACGGGCCTGTGGCTTGCGCTTGCTCGGGGCGGGCTTCTTGCGGGCCTGGCTGCCGGACGGCCGCTTGCGCGGCGGGGAAGTCGTTCGGGTCGCCATGCTCAAAGGGTAAAGCACAGGTCGAAGGTTGAGCGGCAGGCACGCGGAAACCGTTCGAATTCAAGGCACCCGCCCCTCGGCCGGGGACCGGAGAATCTGGGTTAGTCCGCCTAGGACCAGACGAACCCAGATTCTTCGGTCGCCCCCCACACGGGCGCCCAGTCGCCTCGCGAGCGCGCCCGCGTCAGCACGAGGGTGACGAGCCGGGCATCAGGCGGCCCCCCGTCTAGCAGCGGCGCGGTCACAATATCGGCGCCTGCGTCGATCATCTTGTCGTGCACCGCGCCGGGCGTCAGCAGATAGCTCGAGACGACGACCCGCTGCCCATATGCCCGTGCGACGTCGACCGCATCGGCCAGGGGCGTGTCGGGCCCGCCGAGAGTGCCGACGTGCACGCGTCCGCCCCATACCGCGCTCAGCAGCCGGGCGGCCTTGCTGACATCGGCGACCGCGCGATCGTCGGTCGCGATGTCAGCGGCCAGGACGATCGTGTCATCGGAGCGTGCGCCAGCCTCGATCAGCCGCCGCACGCCTACCTCCGCGAGCACCCAGTCGGGGCCGAGTGGCGTCGTGACGGTGACCTCAGGATCGCGGTGCGAGGCCCGGACGATATCGACGCTGACCGGGCGGTCGTAGGCCAGCATGAGGGGTACCAGCGCCCGAGGGCCGACGGTCCGCGCCACTACATCATCGATGTCGGGCTCCTGCACGTCGACGAAGGCATCGACGACCTCGAGGTTCTGTGCCTCGTGTCGCACGGCATTGACGAGTCCCGCTACGGACGCACGGCCCCGAATGTTCTCGGAGCCGTGCGCGCACAGGATCAGAGTACGGTTCAACGAAAGCTCCAGCCGCTTTCCACCGAGGAGCCCGAGAAGTCCGCGGTCGAGCATGCCGGAGCCCGGCATGCATACGCCGTTGCGTGAACGGCGATCATGCCTGGGCGCCGCGAGAGATCCGGACGATCCAAAGATTCGGTCATGCCCACCCTCGTGATTCTCGGACCGGGTCCCCCCGCCAGAACTCCCAGGTTGGTCGACGGCTGTTTCATGCGCGTTACCGAACAGGCGGCCTTTGGTTACATCGCGAGATCGCACGCAGAGTCCAGGAGGCGGGATCGTGCTTCAACCCTGCATTCAGCGGAGGCCACTCTCCGGGCATGCCAGGCCCCAAGGCTCACCTCGACCGCACGCTTCATGTCCAGCTCGATTTCGCAGGTTGCCATCGCTCCGACTAGCCGGGGTGCCACCCCACATGATCAGGCTGCGACGGAAATCTCACAGTCAGGGTCAGGATGGGTCGGCGGTGGTACCCCTCGCCGCGATCGCAGCTTGTACGCGTTCCAGCACCTCGGCGGTGCGCTCGGGATCGCCGCCGGCCTGGCCGATCGCGAGGCCGACGAGGAACGTCGTCAGCGGCGCGGCCGGCCGCATCACACCGTGGGCCGCATCCGCGGCGAGCTTGAGGACCGTGTCAATGTCGAGCACCGGCTCAATGCCGAGATCGGCGGTCAGCTCGGCGGTCCAGGTCACGAGTGGGGACTCATCCATGATCGATCTCCTCATTGAGTCGGCGCAGGTCGGACGGGGTGTCGACATCGGCCAGGACGTCATCGGACATGCCGATCTCGATGAGCCGCAGCTCAGCGATGATCCGCATGGCAGACCGGTTGGCCAGCGGCTCGTTAGCGCTCAGCGCAGCCCGGAGGGCGTCGCTGCGGTAGACCGCGACGAGCGGCTGTCGATGGCCGTCCGACGATCGCGCGAGGATGCCGTCTGCGTCCGGATGCGCGTCAAGCGTTGTCAAGAGCGCCGGAACGGCCTCGCGAGCACGGGGCACATCCGCGGCCAGGACGATCACCTGAGCGCAGGCTTCTGCCCCCAGAACGGCCAGTCCGGCGCCCATGGCAGCGGCGGGTCCTGCGAACGGCGGGTCCTCCTGCACGCAGACCGCGCCGCTTGGAACGTCGGCCTGGCCGGGCGGCCCCACGACGACGAGCCGTCGAGCGTCCGGCACCGCCGCGCAGGCTCGGGCTAGCAGCGTCGCGCCGCCCACCTCGAGCCCGAGCTTGTCGACGCCCATGCGGCTCGACCGGCCGCCAGCGAGCACGATCGCGTCGTACCCGCTGGCGGACATCGATGTTCTCAGGCCTCGACGACGACCGGCAAGATCATCGGGCGGCGACGCAGGCGACGTCCGACGAACGAGCCGAGCACGCGGCGGATGACCTGCTGGAGCTGGCGGTTATCGCGCGTTCCATCGGCGATGGCCTCTTCGAGGGCCGCCGCGACCTTGGGCAGGATCTCGTCGAATGCCGAGTCGTCCTCCGCGATGCCGCGGGCGTGGATCTCCGGGCCGCTCAGGATCTTGCCCGTGGCCGAGTCGATCACTACGACGACCGAGATGAAGCCCTCTTCGGCCAGGACGCGCCGGTCCTTGAGCTCGGAGTCGGTCAGATCGCCGACCGAGGAGCCGTCGACGTAGACGTAGCCGCAGTCGACCGCGCCCGTGATCGAGGCATGCCCGTCGACCAGGTCGATGACGTATCCGTCCTCGGCCAGCAGGACGTTCGGGACGCCCGTCTGCGTCGCCAGCTTGGCGTTGGCGTGCAGGTGACGGATCTCGCCGTGCACCGGCAGCACGTTGCTGGGCTGGACGATGTTGTAGCAGTAGAGCAGCTCGCCGGCTGATGCGTGACCCGAGACGTGGACCAGGGCATTGCCCTTGTGGACGACATTCGCGCCGAGTTTGGTCAGGCCGTCGATAACACGGTAGATCGCATTCTCGTTGCCGGGGATCAGCGAGGA
>JBBSSC010000134.1:0-6377 GCA_038242465.1 Propionibacteriales bacterium
AGGTCGCGGGGCAGTCTTCGCAACGTCCGAGCTTGCGATCGGCAACCGCGAGCACAGTGTTGCAGACGCGGCACTTGGCGACCTTGCGCTGACGAGCCTGCGAGGAGACCTGCCGAGCCGCGTGATTGGCCGGCAACAACGGATCGAGGACACGGGTGGCCTGCCGACTGCCCCGGCCGCCAGGTTTGCGGGCCGCTGCCCACGAGATCATCAGATCGTGGCGCGCGCGCGTGACGCCGACATAGAACAGCCGGCGCTCCTCCTCGACCATCTCGGGGGTGTCGGCGTGGATGCTCGGCATCATGCCCTCGTGCATGCCGATGCAGAACACTGCATCCCACTCAAGGCCCTTGGCAGAGTGCAGCGTCGCCAGGGTGACACCATCGGCCGCAGGCGCATGTGCCTGCTCGATGCGTCGGTCGAGGTCGGCGACCATCGCGATCATGTCGGCCGCCGGGTCTGCTTCGGCGAGATCGGCGGCCATCGAGACGATCGCATGCAGCGACTCCCAGCGATCGCGCACCGCGCCCGCGCCGCTCGGCGGCAGATCCGTGTGGCCCATCGAGGAGAAGATCGCCCGGACGTCGTCGACCAGATTGCTCTGCCCCTCACCCGCCCGCGCGGACCCGCGGAGCAACGTGACCGCCTGGCGGACCTCGGCCCGGTTGAAGAAGCCCGTCGCGCCGCGCATCGTGTAGGGGATGCCATGTTCGCCGAGCGCCTCTTCGAAGGCTTCGGACTGGGCATTGATGCGGAACAGAATCGCCATCTCGCGGTACGGCAAACCCCTGCGGTGCAGCAGGGCGATCTCACTGGCAACTGCATTGGCTTCGGCGAGCTCATCGGGATAGCCGATATAGCTGACCGGATCGCCGGGCTCCTGCTGCGACTCCAGACGGACTCCCCCGGTGACGCCTGACCGGGCGAACACCGCATTCGCGGCCGCGACGATCTGCGGTGTCGAGCGGTAGTTGCGTACCAACTCGATGCGCTGAGCGCCCTCATGTGTGCGGGTGAAGGACGCCAGTATCTTCGGCGAGGCTCCCGCAAACGAGTAGATGGTCTGGCGCGGATCGCCGACGACGCAGATGTCGTTTCGGCCCCCGAGCCACAGGTCGAGCAGCGTCGACTGCAGGGGGTTGTCGTCCTGGAATTCGTCGACGACGAACCAGCGGTACTGCTGGCGGACCCTCGCGGCGATGCGCTCCTCGTCGGCCAGGATCGCCGCAGTGATCAGGAGGATGTCCTCCATGTCGATGCGTCCCCGCTCGCGCTTGACCTCTTCGTAGGCGGCCAGGACGTTGGCAACCTGGCCCGGATCGAGATCGGCGACCTCGCGCCGTGCCGGACCGGCCGCGGCGGCATAGGCCGTGGGCGCGATGTTCGAGACCTTGGCCCACTCGATCTCGGACGAGAGGTCTCGCAGCAAGGGTGTGTCGGCGCGCTTGCCGAGACGGCGCATGGCCTCGGCGACGAGCTGGAACTTCGACTGCGTGATCTCGGGGAACTCGCCGCCGTAGACATGCGGCCAGAAGAACCGGGCCTGGCGCAGGGCCGCGGAGTGGAACGTCCGCGCCTGGACGCCGGCCGCCCCGAGATCGCGCAGGCGCACGCGCATCTCATTGGCTGCCTTGGTCGTGAAAGTGACCGCGAGCACCTCGGTGGGCTTGTAGACGCCCGTCGCGACACCGTATGCCATGCGGTGGGTTATCGCGCGGGTCTTGCCCGTCCCGGCACCAGCGACGACGCTGACGGGCCCGCGCAGCGCCAGCGCAACCTCCCGTTGCTCGGGATCGAGCCCGGTCAGCAGGTCGTCAGCAGGTGGCACGCGTAATCCTCCAAGAAAATAGGGCGGAAGTGCGGGATCCACCAAGAAGTCAAGCCTAGACTCCAGTGCCGACACTCAACCGGTCGACTGCCACGCCCGCCTGGGGCGGTCCCTGAGGTTCTACGTGAAATCCCTACAGCTGGTCTGCGGGCTCACGATGCGAAATCCAGCCGATCCGCGACGAGCGCTGTGAGCACTGCAGGCACGAGGCAAGCCAGCACGAAGGCTGCTACGGGACGCACGGATACCGATAGCCACCATCGCATCCCACGATGGCTGCTCTCCCAGATCCCTTCCGATTGCTGCGCCAAGGAATGCCGTGAACCCGAGTAGCGCAGCTCCCACCACGCGACCGGCGAGCCACGCCGCTCGCTCCTCGAGGACCGAGGGCTGGCGTCGCTCGTGGTACGCGGGGATGGCAAAAGTGACGATGAGCGTCGCTCCCCAGGCAGCACACCCGACGAAGAGAATACCGACAGGTAGCGCCGCAGGAATCATTCAGACGACGATCACAAGAGCCACGAGCACCCCTGCGATCGCCACGCGTGAGACGGGCGTCAGCGTTGACTCGGTCGTCTCGGTGCCAGGCCTGGGGTTCATCTGACGGACCGTAACTGGCCCCGCTGACCGTTGACACAGATTGTTCTCGCGGCCCCCAACAGGGGACCGCGGCCGGAATCAAACCTGGGGGTTGTACGTTGCAGTAGACAACCGACCGCAGCTTGTGAGGGGACCCATGACGAGCACGTTCACGATGTACAGCACACCCTGGTGTGGCTACTGCCACCGCCTGAAGGGCCAGCTGAAGCGTGAGGGCATCGCATTCGACGAGGTCGACATCGAGCAGGTCCCCGAGGCCGCAGACATCGTCGAGAAGGCCAATAACGGCAGCCAGACCGTCCCGACTCTGGTGTTCGCCGACGGCACGGCCCTCACCAATCCGTCACTGGCCCAGATCAAGGCCCAACTCGCCTCGTAACGTCCGTCAGGCCCACCTGCCGTGGATGGTCCCGCCGTGCCACTGCTGGAGCAGCCAGCGTGAGATCGAGACGTTCGGGGGCAGCAGCAGGTCTGCCGACGATGTCATCTCGGTGACTTCGTCTCTCGTGAACCAGCGTGCCTCGGCAATCTCGTCCTGGTCGACCTTGATGTCGGTCGTGACCGCCTTGCCGAAGAAGCCCAGCATCAGGCTCGACGGGAACGGCCACGGCTGACTCGCGGCATAGCTCACGTCGCCGACCTCGATTCCGACTTCTTCCATGACCTCGCGGCGCACCGCGTCATCGAGGGTCTCGCCCGGCTCGACGAATCCGGCCAGGGTCGAGAAGCGTCCCTCCGGCCAGCTCGGCTGCCGACCCAGGAGGGCGCGGTCGTGATCGTCGGTGATCAGCATGATGACGGCGGGATCGGTGCGCGGGAAGTGATGTGTGCCACAGGCGGGGCAGATGCGGACGTGGCCCGCCGAAGCGATATCGCTCGGCGCACCGCACTTGGCGCAGAACGTGTGGCTCTGGTGCCAGCGGGCGATACCGACCGCATGTACCGCGAGGGAGGCTTCTTCGGGGGCGACGGTCGGGCCGATCAGGCGCAGGCTGGCGGGCTCCAGCTCGGGCGGAACCCGATCGACGATCACGGCGGCATAGCGGACGTCTCCCCGGGTGCCAAGGAAGATCCACTCGCCCTCGGGTGCCTCGTCCAGCGTGATCCAGCGCAGGCCAGCTCCGCCAGATGTAGGGACGTGCTCGCCGCCGATGACTAGCACCTTCACCTGAGGCGAACGCCAAGCGTCGTCCTTGCGGAGGTGCGCGGCGCGGTCGTGCTGGGCATGATCGAAGGCAAAGTCCACACCGTCGAGAGTAGTCGAGCTCAGGTGAGCCCCAGCTGCTCCTCCAGCTCGGCGCGACCAGGCAGGTCGGTGAACCGCTGCACCCTGCCGAGACGCACGTAGTAGAACACGCCCGTCACGTCGGCCGGATCGATGCCCTGCAGCTCGGCCCACGCCAGCCGGTAGATCGCGAGCTGCAGCGGATCGGATGTTGCCGAGCGGTTCGTCTTCCTGTCAACGACGTCGAAGCCCTCCGCCGTCTTATAGACGGCATCGATCCGGCCGACGATCTGTTGCCCGCCGAGCATGATCGAGAACGGCACCTCGGCCCACTGTGGCGAGCGCTCGCCATATGGTCCGTCGGCGAACAGCTGGGTCAGTTCGTGCAGCTCGTCGTCGGACTCGATGTGCGGATCGGCCTGTCCGGGCAGATCGGTCGGGTCGATGAGGGTCTGCTGTCCGAACCGGGCCTCGACCCAGGCATGAAATCGCGTGCCGAAGCGGGCGGCCGACGAGGGACGCCGCGGCATAGGGCGCGCAAGATGGCGAGCGAATGCTGCGGGATCGGCATCCATTGCCTGCGCAGCGGTGGTCGAGATCGTGGCGGGCAGCGCGACGATACGCACCGGATCGGAGGCCCGATCGGCTTCGACGATCAGGAGCTCGAGCTCGGCCTCGATCGCCTCGAGCTCCTTCAGCTCGGGATAGTCCTCAGGCATCGGCTTGGGACGCTCCACGGGGATTCCGTCGAGATGGCCCTCGACAAGATCTGCCAGCGCACGACGACGGTCGAGGCGTGGCAGGCCCGCTGGCCACGCCATTCGCTCCTGGAGCTCGGTCATGGGGTTGACCGCCTCGGTGGGGGGCTGGGGCACCCAGCATCTGATCGCATCGGGACGCGCCTCACCAACCCCCGCAGCGACGATCCAGTCTCGCGTGCCAAGTAGGAAGGACGAGGGACCACGGGCTCCGATCTGCGTGCGGCCCCACCAGTGCCCGGAGAGGTGGAGATCGTGCTTGGCGCGCGTGTAGGCGACGTATCCGAGCCGCCGCTCCTCCATCAGAGCATCGAGCTTGTTGGCCTCGCCGAACACCTTCTCGGCCGCGGCCGTGTAGTCGTCGAGATCGGGGACGTTATCGACGTCGCCGCGCAGCGGCACAGGAAGCACAGACGGGCTGGAAAACCAGCGATTGCGCCCCTTTCCGCCTGGGAAGACCTTGGCCGACAGGAATGGCACGAAGACTGTGTGCCATTCGAGCCCCTTCGCACGATGGACCGTGAGGAGCTTGATCGAGTCGGCGGTGGACGGGATGGAGACCTCCATCCCGTCGGTAAACTGCTCTTCGGCCGCGAGATAGGCCAACAGGCCCGAGAGCGACGCGAACCGGTCGTCTTCGGCGTACCCGGCGATCGCGTCGTGCAGCAGCGCGAGGTTGTCGAGTCCACTCGGGTGACCGACGGCTTCCAGCTCGACGTCGAGGTCGAGGGCGTACATGACACGACGGGCTAGCTCGGGGAGCGGCTCGCCGACATGGCGGCGCAACCCTGCGACGAGCCGTCCAAGTGAGCTGAACCGGACCCGCGCCTGCGTCGAGTACGGCAGATCGCCCGGATCTTCGACGGCATCGGCGAGCGAGACGATCTCGGTAGGATCAGCTCCCTCGACGGCCCGGGCGAGCTGCGCCATCAGGTCGTCGTCGGAGATGTGCCCGTCGACCCGTCCGCTGAGGGTCACCGCCCGACGACCGAGCAGTCGCAGATCGCGCTGCCCGATGCGCCATCGCGGTCCGGTCAGCAACCGCAGCATCGCGGGGTTGTCGGTGACGTCGTCGAGCACACCGAGCAACGCCAGGAGATCTTGCACCTCGGGTTGCGACAGCAGCCCTGACAGGCCGACGACCTCAAATGGCACCCCGGCCTGGCGCAGTGCGCGTACGATCGCGTCGTTCTCGCGGGTGACACGCACCAGGATCGCGATGTCCTGACGCGGGATACCATTGGCGATGGCCTTCTCGACCTGCACGACGAGGTCGTCGATCTCGTCGGCCACGGTCTCGTGCAGCGCGACCGTGACCTGACCCGCAGGACTGTCCTCGTGCGCAGCAAGCGGCTGTACGTCCGCGGACGTCGCGTAGAAGTCGGCCGCGAGATCGTTGGCGGCGGCAATCACATCGACGGCGCACCGCCGACTCTCGACCAGCGGGTAGGGGACGCCGCGCACACTGTCGGGGGCCGGGAAGTCGTCGAGGAACTCGATCAGGTTGCCGGACGCCGCGCCACGCCAGCCGTAGATGCCCTGTGCCGGATCGCCCACCGCGGTGAGGTTGGGCGCAGCGTCACGCCCCGGCGCCCACGCGAAGAGATTCTGCAGCAGATCGCGCTGTGCGACCGAGGTGTCTTGATATTCGTCGAGCAGCACGGCGTCGTACCGCGCACGCAGCTCAGCGCCGACCTCGTCGATCTCGGAGAGCTCGGCGCCCCAGGCCATCTGGTCGGAGAAGTCCATGACGCCGTCGCGCGCCTTGGCTGCCCGATAGAGATCGACCAGGTGACTCAACTCGATGCGCTTCTGGCTGGCCTCGACGATGCTCTTGTGCAGCGCATATGTCTTGTCAGCCTTGGCGATCTCAGCGACGACGTCGGCATCGAAGCGACGCAGCTCATCAGTGCCGACGAGGTGATCCGACAGTTGACCGTCGAGGACCATGGTTTGGTTGATCAGC
>JBBSSC010000135.1:0-6370 GCA_038242465.1 Propionibacteriales bacterium
CAACCCGCTGGCTCGCCTCGAGGGCGACATCCTCGAAGCGCTCGACGGCAAGGTCTCGCTCGACGAGAACGCCGAGTTCCGTCACGACGATCACGCCGCGTTCGAGGACCAGGCCGCGGCCGACCCCCTCGAGGCGAAGGCCAAGGAAAAGGGCCTGAACTACGTCAAGCTCGACGGTTCGGTCGGCATCATCGGCAACGGCGCGGGACTCGTCATGAGCACCCTCGACGTCGTCGCATATGCCGGTGAGGCTCACGGCGGCGTCAAGCCCGCCAACTTCCTCGACATCGGTGGAGGAGCGTCGGCGCAGGTCATGGCCGACGGTCTCGACGTTATCTTGGGCGATGAGCAGGTCAAGGCCGTGTTCGTCAACGTCTTCGGTGGCATCACATCGTGTGACGCGGTCGCCAACGGCATCGTCGGAGCCCTCGAGCTCCTGGGCGATGCGGCTACCAAGCCGCTCGTCGTTCGTCTCGACGGCAACAACCTCGACGAGGGTCTGCGGATCCTCAACGAGGCCAACCACCCGCTCGTGACCATCGTCGAGACGATGGACGGCGCCGCTGACCGTGCCGCCCAGTTCGCAAACGAAGGAGTCTGAGACATGTCGATCTTTCTGAACAAGGACTCCAAAGTCATCGTCCAGGGCATCACGGGCGGCGAAGGCACCAAGCACACCGCGCTGATGATCAAGGCCGGCACGCAGGTCGTCGGCGGCGTCAACGCCCGCAAGGCCGGCACGACCGTCGAGCACGTTGACGCAGACGGCAACACCGTTGTGCTTCCCGTGTTCGGCACGGTTGCCGAGGCCATCGAGAAGACGGGCGCCGACGTGTCGGTCGCCTTCGTCCCGCCGGCGTTCACCAAGGACGCCGTCGTCGAGGCCATCGACGCCGAGATCGGTCTGCTGGTCATCATCACCGAGGGCGTCCCGGTGCAGGACTCGGCCGAGTTCTGGGCGTATGCCCAGGGCAAGAAGACGCGTATCATCGGCCCCAACTGCCCCGGCATCATCACGCCGGGCGAGGCGCTCGCTGGCATCACGCCCGCGACGATCTCGGGAACCGGCCCCATCGGCCTGGTCTCCAAGTCGGGCACGCTGACCTACCAGATGATGTTCGAGCTGCGCGACTACGGTTTCACGACCGCGATCGGCATCGGCGGCGACCCGATCATCGGTACGACGCACATCGACGCCCTTGAGGCGTTCGAGGCTGACCCCGACACCAAGGCGATCGTCATGATCGGCGAGATCGGTGGAGACGCAGAGGAGAAGGCTGCGGCCTACATCAAGGCTCACGTGACCAAGCCGGTTGTCGGTTACGTCGCGGGCTTCACGGCTCCCGAGGGCAAGACGATGGGCCACGCAGGCGCCATCGTGTCCGACGGTGCCGGCACGGCTCAGGGTAAGAAGGAAGCCCTCGAGGCTGCGGGCGTCAAGGTCGGCAAGACGCCGTCCGAGACCGCTGAGCTCATGCGAGAGATCCTGAAGAACCTGTAACTCAGACACGCTCGAAGGGTCCCACTGCGCACCGCGCGGTGGGACCCTTCGTCGTCCTCATCACGCATGATCTGCGGAATCCTGCGCGAAATCGGCGAGGTCAGACCGTGCAGGATCCCGCAAATCTGGCCGGGGGGTCAGGGTGCGTACTCGAGGCGGGTGGCGGCACGTTCGGCGAGCCGGTTGAACTCGGCCTCGCCGAGGTCGTACTTGCCGGACGGGGTGAACGTCACCTGCGCGACGTTGGTGCCGCGACGGATGATCGCAGTGCGGAAGTAGACCAACTTGTCGCCCGCGACTTCGAAGCTCATGCGCCACACGACGCCCGAGGCCGGCAAGACCCTGAACTTGCGGCGCTGGTCGACCTCGGCCGTCGGAATCCGGTCGGTGCAGGTGTCGATGCGCTGAGTGACCTTGGTGACGAATGCCTTGGCCTTGTCGATTGAGGTGAACTTGGCGACCGTCTCCGCGACTCCGAACTCCTTTGGCAGATCAGGGGCTTGATAGGGCACGTAGACGCGGGAGTCGGCCGCCGCGACCGAATCGCTCGTGTAGGTGGCCAGATCGCATTGCGTGGCGGCGGGGTTCGTCTGCGCCGAGAACGGCGCGGCGGCCCAGACGCTGTTGATATCGGCAACCGGGGGGAGATCGACGATGCCCAGGAACGACGGCGACTCGGTCGTCGGCGGGGGATCGGTCTGGGTCACCTCGATCTTCTTGGAGCACTCACCGCCGCTGTCTTTGCACACCTTGGACACCGAGTCGTTGAGCGTCTTGGCGAATGCCTCGATGCTGGGGCCCTCGGCTCCGTCGACCTCGTGGACGAGAGTGCTCGTGATGGTGCCCGAGTGGCTGAACCCGACCGTGAAGGTGCGTTCGGGCTCGCGGTGCGAGCGCAGCGACAGGATCTGGAAATCACCGAACGGACGCTTGACGGTGTACGCCGCGACGAGCTGGACGCGGGGATGCTCGCAGTCGGAGTACCACTGCACGAGGCGCTGATAGGCCTTCGCGGCGACCTCGTCGCTGCGGGACACCTCGATGGCCTGAGCCACCCGAGCATTGCCCAGTCCGTCGCTCGCGAAGGTGCGGACGAAGACCTTCACCGGATTGCTGTCGGCGTAGCGCTTGGTGGGGCACGTCGCGTACGGCGTGGTGTTGGCGATGTTCTCGTCGGTGCCCTCGGCCGTCCAGGTGCGCGTTGGGTCGAGTGTCGTCAGCTGATCGGCCGCCAGGAGGTTGTCGGCGTCGATCTTCGCGGAGTCGAGGACGACGTCGACGCGCTCGGCACCGATCTTCTCGCGTCGCGGCAGATCGGCGCTCGTGGCGAGGGCGTCGCCGTCGGTGGCTACGAAGCCGCCGCTGACAATTAGGGCGATGGCCGCGGCGACGAGCAGGATCGTGTTGCGCTGGCGTCCGCGCTTGGCGGCGCTGCGTACTGCGGCGGCGCTGGGCACCTCGAGCGATGCCGTCACAGTCGCGAGCCCGTGCATGCGGCGCTCGATCGCGTCGATGCCCTCGCCGAGCACCGACTCGAGCTGTGTCAGGGCGGTCGTGACGTTCTCGATGCCCTCTTCGGCGGGCAGGCCGACCTCGCGGGACGCCTCTTCGAGGTCGGTATTGCCGAGCGTCATCAGGACGATGAGGCGGCGGTCGTCGATCGAGAGATCGTGGAGTGCGGTGAGCAGCGCGGTGTCGCTGTCCTCCTCGTGGCGGCGGCGCAGCGGGTGCGTGCCGCGGCTGAGCGACGTGAGCTTCCAGGCCTCGTTGCGGACGTACGAAAGCGGGTGGCGGTCGCGGATCTTGGACCAGTCGCGCCACGCACGACGGTAGGCATCGACGGTGGCCTCGAATGCGACCTGCCGATCGCCGCAGACCGCGTAGGTGACCTGGAGCGCATCGGAGAAGGTCGAGGAGTAGAAGCTGTTGAACTCGTCGACGCGAGTCATGTGCAGCCTCCTTCGACTTCGGCGTGCCTGTGTAGGACCCCGCCACTTTACAGGGCAGGATGAAGCGGTGTCCGCGTCCGTTGAATCGTCCTACCTTCGGCCTGCCTTCCTGACGGCGCTGGTCGCAGCGGTGCTGTCGTATGTGGTCGCCGCATTGTTGGTCGCGGTGGCGCAAGGCTCGGCGAATATCGCGTCGGGCGAGTTCGTGCGCACCAGCATCCGTGTGTGGCTCGTCTCGCTGGGCTCGGGCATAGATGCCGGGCCCGTCTCGATCGGGATCGTGCCGATCGGCGCGACGCTGCTCTGCCTCGCAATCGTCGCCCGTGCCGCGGCCTGGGTCGTGACCGAGCCCCTCGACGAGCTGGCCGCCTTCGCGGCCGCATCGGCTGGCGCGTTCGGCGCGATCGCGGCGATCGCATCGGCTGCCACCAATGCGGGCGCGGTCAGCACCTCGGTCGTCCGGTCCGCTATCGCCGCGTTCATCGTCGGCGGGGCGGGCGCGACCTGGGGTGCCGCAGTGCGCCATCGCGACGCCGATCGTTGGTGGTTCACGGCACCGCAAGAGGTTCGGTCGGTCGTCAGGGCCGCAGTTCCGGGCGTCGTGGCGTTGCTGGGCGCAGCCTCGGCGATCGTCGTGGTGCTGCTGGCGCTCAACCTCAGCAGAGCCGGCGATCTGTGGGCGCTGCTCGATCCGGGGCTCGGGGGAGGGATCGCCCTCGGAATTGGCTCGCTCCTAGCTGCTCCGAGCCTGGTGCTGTGGACCGCATCCGCTCTTATCGGCCCCGGTTTCGCGATCGGCACCGGTACCTCGGTCGACCTCACCGGCTCCCAACTCGGTCAGGTGCCGGGCTTCCCGCTGCTCGCTGCGCTGCCCGAGCCGGGGGCCTTTCCGGGCTGGGTGTTCGTCCTGGGGCTCCTGCCGCTGCTCGCCGGGATGCTGTCCGGCTTGCGCGTCGAGCCCGGCGACCGCGAGGGTCTGGGCCGCCACATCGGCCTGGGCGCGGCCGCCGGAGCACTCGCCGGATTCGTCCTCGGCGTCTTGATCGGGCTGTCCAGTGGTGCGATCGGGCCGGGACGTCTGATGGAAGCCGGTCCGCCGCGCTTCACGCCTCTTCTGGTCGCCGTTGCGGTCATGGCACTGGGCGGCGCACTCGGCGCGGTGCTCAACCACTATCGTGGAGCCCGTGCCTCCCGCCCCTCGGACACCAGCGCGTCTGGTCGTCCTCGTCTCTGGAAGCGGCACCAATCTGCAGGCGCTGATCGACGCTTCGGCAGCCGCTGAGTATGGCGCCGAGATCGTCGCAGTCGGAGCCGATCGCGATGGCATAGAAGGTCTCGTCCGTGCCGAGCGTCACGATCTCTCGACGTTCGTGCTGCCGGTTTCGGCGTATCCCGACCGGGCTGCGTGGGATGTCGCGCTGGCCGAGACGGTCGCGATCTTCGATCCCGATCTCGTGGTCCTGGCCGGCTTCATGAAGCTGACAGGCCCGGCCTTCCTGGCCCGCTATGGCGGCCGGACGCTCAACACGCACCCCGCGTTGTCGCCGGCCTTTCCCGGGATGCACGGTCCGCGCGATGCGCTGGCCTATGGCGTCAAGGTGACGGGCGCGACGCTGTTCGTCGTCGACGAAGGCGTCGACACCGGACCGATCGTCGCTCAGGTCGCGGTGCCCGTCCTGGATGATGACGACGAGAGCGCCCTGCACGAGCGGATCAAGACCAGCGAACGCGCCATGCTGGTCGAGTGGGTCGGCACCCTGGCGCGCAACGGCTTCCACCTCGATGACCGGGCCGTACGGCTCGGGGCAGACCAATCCTGACGACCACCCTGACGAAAAGAGCCCGCATGACTGACACTCGCCCTGAATCGACGGCTCGTCCCATCAAGCGCGCGCTCGTCTCGGTCTACGACAAGACGGGTCTCGAGGAACTGGCCCGCGATCTGCACGCCGCAGGGGTCTCGATCGTGTCGACCGGCTCGACCGCCAAGACAATCGAGGCCGCGGGCGTGCCCGTGACACCCGTAGAGGCCCTGACGGGCTTCCCCGAGTGCCTCGACGGCCGGGTCAAGACGCTGCACCCCCGCGTGCACGCGGGCATCCGCGCCGATCTGCGGCTCGACGATCACGTCAAGCAGCTCGCGGATCTGGAGATCGAGCCCTTCGATCTCGTCATCGTGAATCTCTACCCGTTCAGCGAGACCGTCGCGTCTGGCGCCGCGCCCGACGAGTGCGTCGAGCAGATCGACATCGGCGGGCCCTCGATGGTCCGCGCTGCGGCCAAGAATCATCCGAGCGTCGCGGTCGTGGTGTCGCCGTCGGCGTACGACTCGGTGCGCACGGCCCTGGCGGGCGGCGGCTTCACATTCGAGCAGCGCAAGCGTCTCGCAGCGGAGGCCTTCGCCCACACCGCGGCGTACGACGTCGCCGTCGCGTCGTGGTTCGCCAGCTCCTACCTGCAGCCCACAGACTCGGTCTTTCCCGACTTCCTCGGCGCTACCTGGGAGCGCTCGGCGGTGCTTCGCTACGGCGAGAACCCCCATCAGGCGGCTGCCCTGTACACATCGGGCCAAGGTGGCCTCGCTGCCGCCGAGCAGCTGCACGGCAAGGAGATGTCGTACAACAATTACGTCGACACCGATGCGGCCCGTCGTGCTGCCTACGACTTCGAGAAGCCGGCGGTTGCGATCATCAAGCATGCCAACCCATGCGGCATCGCGGTCGGAGTCGACGTCGCTGAGGCACACGCCAGCGCGCACGCCTGCGATCCTGTGTCGGCCTTCGGCGGCGTTATCGCCACGAACCGTCCGGTCAGCGTGAAGATGGCCCAGCAGGTCGCCGAGGTCTTCACCGAGGTCATCGTCGCCCCCGGCTATGAGCCCGGGGCCGTCGAGGTGCTGCAGGGCAAGAAGAACATCCGG
>JBBSSC010000136.1:0-6258 GCA_038242465.1 Propionibacteriales bacterium
GCGGCAAACCACCAACAAGGGTCTGCCGCGGATCGGCGGGCACGGATCGCTGACCGAGCAGACCACCAAGGCTTTGCTCGAGGCCATCTTCGACCACCAGTTCCCAGACAATAGGGTTCCTCCGGAGCCTGAGATCGCCCTCCAGCTCGGTGTCAGCCGCACCACTGTTCGGGGGGCCTTGTCGTCCCTGGAGCGTCTCGGCGTCATCACCCGCACGCCCGGCCGCGGTACCATGATCCGCCCGCACGTCGGACGCGAGAGCATCGCGCTGCTCCGTCTGATCGGATTCCGAGCCCTGCTTGAGGAGCGCTACGACAAGGTCGAGTCGACGGAGCGCTACTGGCTCGTCGATCACGCGAGCGACCGCGCGGTCACCGAGCTCGGCGTGACCGCGGACACCCGCATGATCGTGAGCGAGAAGAAGCTCATGGCGAACGGCGATCTGGCGATCCATATCAGCGACGAGATCCCCTTGGCGCACTGCTCGACGGAGCAGCAGGCGACGCTCCTGGCCCAGCAGGACCTTCCGGTCTACGACACGATCTTCGACTTCAGCACGACCTGGAAGGTCGGGGAGATCGAACACACAGCGATCGCCATGGCGCCCAGGGTGGCCTCTGCGTCTGTGACACCCTTGTCGCTGGCCCCCGGCACGCCGTTCATGCGGATGCTCGAGACGCACTACACGCTGGCCGGTACGGCCATCGCTTTGAGCGATGTGGATGTTGACGATCGCTTCGTCCGGCTGAGCGTCGTGCGCCACAACTGAGCGTCGTGCGCCACGACTGAGCGTCGTGCGCCACGGCTGAGCTCCCGCAGACCTGCAAAGGCCCACGGTGATCGAGGTCAACAACCCTCGACCACCGTGGGCCTTTGCGCGAGCCGAGTTACTACTTCATGTCGGCTTCTGTCACAGTCTTGATGTTCTGAGCGTCGATGAACAGATCAGGCACATCGACACGGTGGTCGGCCAGCTTCTCGCCCTTCGCGATGGCGATCGCCGTCTCGACCGAGATCGAGCCCCACGTGAAGCCGCGCTGGCTGAGCGTCAGGTCGTACGAGCCGTCCTTGACTGCCGTGATGGCTGCCGGTCCGCCGTCCCAACCCGCGATGTACAGCTTCGCGGGATCGATCTTGAGGTCCTTCGCGGCCTGGATCGCGCCCAGCGAGATGTCGTCGAGGCTGCCGATCATGCCGGTCACGCCGGGATTGCTGGTCAGTCCGCTGGTTGCCACGTCGACCGCGCTCGACGATGTCATGTCGGGCACGACCAGGGTGGCGGCGACCGTGACGTCAGGATGCTTGGCGAGGGACTTATCCCAGCCCAACTTCTGCAGTTGGACGAAGGCGATCTGCGGCGGTCCGGTCAGGAGCAGGACTTCTCCCGATCCACCCATGCCCTCGATGACCTTGTCCATCGTGCGCTGCGCCTGATCCGCGAGATCGGGTCCGACGTAGGCGTCCTCGTCCTTGTCATCGAGCTTGTTGGCGACCGAGACGACGGGCACGCCGGCCTGCTGCGCCTGCTGGTATGCAGGAACCAGCGCCTTGGTGTCGAGGGGCGAGGCCAGGATGACGTCGACTCCCTTCGTGACGAATGTGTTGATCTGGTTGCTCTGGGTCTCAGCGCTGTTGTCCGCATAGGCGAACTCAAGCTCGGCGCCGAGCTCCTTGGCCTTGGCGCGCATGCCGGCCTCGAGCTGGGTGTAGAGGGGGATGGCCTTGGTGTAGAACGACACGCCGATGCGTACGTCCCCGCCCTTGCCCTCGCTATCGCCGTCGGCGGAGCCGCCGCATGCGGCCAGCGCGAGCGCGGACCCCACGATCATGGTGACGAAGGAAGTTCTGAAAGTGCGCATTTTTCCTCCAGTGGGTGTGAACTGCCGAGTTGTCTTCTTGAACTGCATGGATGCTCCTGCATTATGTATGACAATCTCTGTTGAGACGTCGGTGACATGACCCGCGCTGAGTTTCTCAGCGTGGTCGAAAGGCCTCGGAACAGGCGGCAAGCACAAACACTCCACCGATGGCCACCTGCTGTAGCGAGTACTCGACTCCGAGGATGTTCAGGCCGTTCTGGACCACGGCGATCAGGAGCAGCCCTGCTGCGGTGCGGATCATCGATCCATGCCCACCCAGGATGCTCGACCCGCCGAGGATCACTGCGGCGGTGGCAAACAGCGTCAGGCTCGCACCGACCGTCGGCTGGCCGGCCTGCACGCGGGACGTCAGCAGCACGCCTGCGGCGCCGCCGCAGGCACCTGCGATCAGAAAGTTCGTGAGTCGGACGCGATCGACCGGGACGCCCGTGAGGAAGGCCGCATCGCGGTTGCCGCCGGTTGCGAATACCTGGACGCCGAAGTTGGTTCGGTGCAGGACGACTCCGCCGATGGCTAGGAGCAGCAGCATGAACCACACCATGCTCTGGAGCCCGAGGATTTCGGTGGTCGCGAGAGCGCCGAAGCCGTCGGGGAGGCCCGAGATTGTCACGCCGCTGGTCAGGTACAGCGCCAGGCCGCCCGCGATAGTTCCGGTGCCAAGCGTCGCCACGAAGGATGGGACGCGCAGAGTCGTGGTGAGAAGGCCGTTGGCCACTCCGATGGCCAGGCCGACTGCCAGTCCAGCGACAACGCCTAGCGGCCAGCTGTCGGACTTCGACATGACCCAAGCTGTGACGACGCCCGAGAGGGCGACGTTGTAGCC
This sequence comes from Propionibacteriales bacterium, assembly GCA_038242465.1. Lineage (GTDB taxonomy): Bacteria > Actinomycetota > Actinomycetes > Propionibacteriales > Nocardioidaceae > Aeromicrobium. Next base: position 2,704 of record JBBSSC010000136.1, read on the forward strand.
GATCGACAGGTCGAGGTCGCCGCCGATGATGACGAAGGTTGCTCCCACCGCGACGATGCCCAACACGGAACCTTGGAGCAGGATCTGGCCGAGGTTTCGCGATGTCAGGAAGTAGGGCGACGCGATCGTCAGCGTCACCGCGAGAGCGACGATGAGTCCCGGTACGAAGACGACGTCAAAGCTCGGGCCGAAGCGCTTCTTCCGGCCCGGGGGGAGATGCTGATCGGTCAGTGTCACGGTCATGCGGGCACCTCGTTCGATGATGGAGTGGACAGACGGGGGTCTGCGGAAATGGCTTGGGTGAGCTGTGATCGCGTGGGCCGCGACGGCCCGGTGTTGTCGAACACGATTGCCGTCTCGCCGGCGTGCAGGACGTAAATACGGTGCGCGATGGCCCGGACCTCGTCGACGTCTGTGCTGCTGAAGACGACCTTGCCCCCGGTCGCTGCGAAGGACAGCAGATATTCGTGGATCGAGCGGCGGGCCAGCACGTCGACGCCCTGGGAGGGCTCGTGCAGCACGAACATCGTGGCACCAGCCAGCTCGCCCCGGGCCAGGAGGACTTTCTGCTGGTTGCCCCCTGAAAGGCTGCCGACCGGCTGGTCGAGCGACTCGCAGCGGATGTCGAAGCGTTCGCGGAGGAGCGCCGCGTGATGGCTTAGCCTCCGACGGGAGGTGAAGCCGAAACGGCTCCACCTCGATAGGGACCCGAGAGCCATATTGTCCGCGATCGACTGTTGGGCAACGAGTCCGAACCGCTTGCGGTCTTCGGGTGCGGAGCCCACGCCGAGCCTCGTCGCATCGCGGGGCGTGCGGATGCGGACGGGCGAGCCGTCGAGCTGGAGCTGGACCTCCTTGCGGTAGGTCGCGCCCGTGAGGGCTCCGAGCACGGCAGGGCAGCCGGATCCCACGAGTCCGACGACCGCGACGATCTCGCGTTCGCGGACCTCGAGCTTGATGGGTGTTGTGTCGCGCCGCAGCGTGAGGCCGTCGAGGGTGAAGGTGACGTCGCCGGCGGGATGCTGCGGACCTTCGAGCTCGACAACTTCCGTCCCTACCATCAGGGCTGTGAGGCTTGCCGGCGACAGGTCGCTCTTCGCGACTGTGCCCACAAATCGGCCATCCCGGAGGGCCGATGCGCGATCCGCCACACGGCAGATCTCGCCCAGTCGGTGGGTCACGAGGATGATGCCGGTGCCTCGGTCACGGAGCCTCGAGATGACCTCGAGGAGGCGCTCAGTCTCGGCTGGCTCGAGCGCCGCCGTCGGCTCGTCCAGCAGGAGGAACCGGGGCCGCAGCACGAGCGCCCGAGCGATCTCGATGAGCTTGCGCTCGGCGGCATCGAGGCCACCGGCCGAGCGGTGCGGGTCGACGTCCAGGCCCAGATCGGCCATGAGCGGAACGGCTGTTTTCAACATCGCGGCACGATCGGTCAGCAGCCGTTTGCGCGCGCTCTCGACGGGCACGACACCGCATATGTTCTGAGCCACCGTCAGCGACGGGAACAGGTGGTAGTCCTGGTGCACGACTCCGATGCCTGCGGCCTGGGCATCACGCGGCGACGAGAACGCCAACGCCTGCTGGTCCATCTCGAGCCCGCCGGAGGTGGGATGCAGAGCCCCGGTCAAGATGCGGATCAGCGTGCTCTTGCCCGCACCGTTCTCACCGACGAGCGCGTGGATCTCGCCCTGGTGGACGTCGAATGAGACATCGTCGAGTGCGAGGGCGTCGCCGTATCGCTGGGTGACCGACACGGCACGAAGATGCGATCGCGATCCTGGGGCGTGAGGGTGGCTGTGGCCTTTGTGATCCGAACGATCTGTTGCCGTGTCCTCGTCACCTTGTGGACGGCCCGCAGAACGCGCACCGGATCCTTGCACTTTGTATGACATTCTACGATCTTACCGTGATCGGGCGACATTGGGAATGGATTTCGGACGCTACTTGTGATGTCCAGCACTCGCTCGGCTGTTAGTGGCCGCGAAAGGTCGGTGAGCGCGTCGGCCCATCGGCTGCGCCCCGGCGCAACATCGGCAGCACGCGAGGCTTCACAAGCTCCGACAGCACGATGACGCTGGTGGATCTGGCTACCGAGCCGGACTGGCTGATGTGCAAAAGAGTGTCCTTGAGGTCCTCGTGCGAGGTGGCCGCGATCTTGCAGACGACATCGGCGCTGCCGCTGGTGATGTGCGCCTCGAGCACATTGGACAATGAGTCGAGCTCGGCCGTGACATCGTCGAGCGACCCTTGGACGATCTCGAGCGTCACGTAGGCAAGCACGGGATGTCCGGCTGCGACCAGGTCGATCGACGGCCCGTAGCCGGTGATAACCCCCGCCTCCTCCAGCTTGGTCAGCCGGGATTGCACAGTCGCGCGCGCAACGTGCGTGAGGCGCGAGAGCTCGAGATCGCCGACGCGCGGGTTGGCGTGCATCGATTCGATCAGGGCGACATCCAGTTGGTCCATGAGTCCCTCAGCTAGACAATCTGCGTGGTTGGTTGCTCTTATAGTGCGCTGTGATGCCAGCTTTGACCAGGGCTGGACGGGTCGCTTGTCCAGCGGGCGGCGAAGAGGTCTGCTGGATCACATGAGCATCGACCTGACCAACGCCGAACGACTCGCCGATCTCGACCTCGAGCAGCTGCAGCAGCTAGTCGGACTGGTCGAGCATGACCCTGCCACCGACCCCTTCCCGGTGACGGGCTGGGATGCCGTCGTGTGGGCGGTGGGCAATGCGACTCAGGCCGCGCACTTCTACATGTCCGCATTCGGTATGGACCTCGTCGCCTACTCGGGCCCCGAGACCGGCAACCGCGATCATCACTCCTATGTGCTCGAGAGCGGCGCGGTGAGATTCGTCCTCAAGGGTGGGGTCGATCCTGACAGTGCCATTCACGATCACCACAGAGCGCACGGCGACGGCATCATCGACATCGCGTTGGAGGTGCCCGATGTCGACGTCTGTATCGACCACGCGCGTGCCGAAGGTGCGACGGTTCTGGAAGAGCCGCATGACCTGACTGACGAGCACGGCACAGTGCGGATCGCAGCGATCGCGGCGTACGGCGACACCCGGCATACGCTGGTCGACCGCAGCGCCTATGACGGTCCTTATCTCCCCGGCTATGTCGTCAGAACATCGACGCTGAAGCGTGCCGACGATGCGCCGAAACGCATCTTCCAGGCGCTCGACCATGTTGTCGGCAATGTCGAGATGGGCCGGATGGATGCCTGGGTCGACTTCTACAACCGCATCATGGGCTTTACGAACATGGCCGAGTTCGTGGGCGACGACATCGCGACGGAGTACTCGGCACTCATGAGCAAGGTCGTCGCGAGCGGAAATCATCGGGTCAAGTTCCCGCTCAACGAGCCCGCGGTCGGCAAGAAAAAGTCACAGATCGACGAGTACCTCGAGTTCTACCGCGGGCCTGGGGCCCAGCACCTCGCACTCGCGACCAACAACATCCTCGACACCGTCGACAGGCTGAGGGCGGCGGGCATCGAGTTCCTCGCCACCCCCGACGCTTATTACACCGATCCGACGCTGCGGGA
>JBBSSC010000137.1:0-6250 GCA_038242465.1 Propionibacteriales bacterium
CGATCGACGTGACGCTGCCGGACATCCAGTTCGGCACAACTTTCAAGCCGATGCTCGACACCACGACTTCTGACGGTGCGCCGGTCTCCGACGACCGCGTGCCCGCCCGGTCGATCGTGACGCTCGCACCGCGCTCGCTCCTCCTGCTCAAGGCCCCGCGCGAAGAATAGGGCTGGGAGCCGTTAACGCCGAGAGCAGCGACACGGTGTGGGCGTCGCCGTTGGGGGTACGGGCCTCGCGTGACCAACAGCCCTCGCCTCATCGCGGTGTCCGAGCCCAGCGATGCATCCGCCGTAGCACTCGTGCTGCACGGGGGCGCGAGTCGCCGGGACAACCCCATGGTGAGCCCCACCCAGCTTTCGGTGCTGCGCATGATCCCGATCGCGAAGCGCTTGGCGAAGGCCGATCATCGCCGTCTGGCCGTGTATCGCCTGCTCAACTCGACGCGTGGCTGGGACACCAGCCACACCCCGGTCGATGACGTCCATTGGGCCATCGAGCAGCTGCGGGACGGCTTTGGCTCCGGCCTTCCTGTCGGCCTCGTGGGACACTCGCTCGGCGGACGTGCGGCGATTCTCGCGGGTGATCATCCTGAGGTGCGCAGCGTCGTGGCGCTCAATCCATGGGTCTATCCCGCCGACGGACAGACCGACCTGACCGGACGCCGGGTGCTGATCGTCCACGGAACCGACGACCGTATCGCCTCACCCGCCAATGCGACGGCTGCTGCTCGGGGGCTAGAACGCACGGCAGATGTCTCGCTCGTGCGGGTCGAGGGCGGCAAGCATGCGATGCTGCGCAGGCACCGAGATTTTGACCGGCTCGCCGCCGATTTCACCGCCTCGGCGCTGCTCGAGGACCGGACGCCGCGAGGTGTCGTGGCGCTGGCGTTCGCGGGGGAGTCCCTGATCGATATCTGACACCCGGTCGCCTGCGCAGGCGTAGGGCTCGGGAGGTGGGGTACGGGGCTTGCCATGGGCACGACTTGTTCGAAGGACTCGACGAAACAGGAGCGTGGATGACCGGCAGACTCGGGATCGATGACGTTAGACCCGCCGTAGCAGGCGGGCGCGACCCAGCCAAGGGCGTCGTGGGGGAGCACATTCCCGTCACAGCGACGGTGTGGCGAGAGGGCCACGACGCGATAGCCTCAACGGTTGTCTGGACCGGCCCGGACGGTATCGACCGCTCGACCCGGATGAGCGAGGTCGGGCAGGGTCTCGACCTGTTCGCCGCGACGATCGTGCCCGATGCCGCGGGCAGCTGGACGTTCCGCGTCGATGCGTGGGGCGATCCATGGGGTACGTGGACGCACGCAGCCTCGGTCAAGCAGGCGGCAGGCCACAGTGCCGACGAGCTCGCCAACGATCTCGAGATCGGCGCGCGTCTGCTCGACCTCAAGGCCGGGCGCAAGAAGGGCCCGCTCAACTCTGCCGCTGATGCCCTCCGTGCGAAGCAGCTGCCGCTCGCCGAGCGACTCGCGCTGGCTCTCGGGCCTGAGGTGCAGCGGGCGATGCACGACGATCCTGTCCGCGAGTTCCTCACCGAGGGAGAGCCGCACACGATCGTCGTAGACCGAGACCGAGCGGCCTTCGGCTCCTGGTATGAGCTGTTTCCACGCTCGACGGGAGGTGTCGACAAGAAGGGCGTGCCGGTGCACGGCACGTTCAAGACCACAGCGAAGGCGCTCGATCGCGTGGCCCAGATGGGCTTCGACATCGTCTATCTCCCGCCGATCCACCCCATCGGGCGGATCAACCGCAAGGGCAAGGACAACACCCTCACGCCGACCAAGGACGATGTCGGATCGCCGTGGGCCATCGGGGCCGCCGAGGGCGGGCACGATGCGGTCCATCCCGAGCTCGGCACGTGGAAGGACTTCGACGCGCTGCTGAAGCGGGCCAAAGCGCTCGATCTTGAGATCGCGCTCGACCTCGCACTGCAAGCGGCCCCGGATCACCCGTGGGCGAAGGAGCATCCCGAGTTCTTCACAGTCCTGCCCGACGGCACGATCGCCTATGCGGAGAATCCGCCGAAGAAGTATCAGGACATCTACCCGCTCAACTTCGACAACGATCCGGATGCGGCCTTCGCCGAGATGCTGCGCATCACGATGGTGTGGGTCGAGCGGGGGGTGCGGATCTTCCGCGTCGACAATCCGCACACCAAGCCCACGAACTTCTGGGCCTGGCTCATCGCGACGGTCAAGCAGACCCATCCCGACGTGTTGTTCCTCGCCGAGGCGTTCACACGTCCCGCGCGCCTTTACGGCCTCGGCCGGGCCGGGTTCACGCAGAGCTACACATACTTCACCTGGCGCACGACGAAGGCCGAGATCGTCGAGTTCGGAGAGTCGATCCGCGACCACTGGGACGAGTCGCGGTCCAATCTGTTCGTCAACACTCCGGACATCCTGCCCGAGCACCTGCAGGTCGGTGGACCCGCGATGTTTGCGATCCGTGCCGCCCTCGCGGCGACGCTGTCGCCGACTTGGGGCGTCTACTCCGGCTTCGAGCTGTACGAGCACGAGCCGCAGAAGCCCGGCAGCGAGGAGTACCTGCACTCCGAGAAGTTCGAGCTGCGTCCGCGCGACTGGGCCGCGGCACTCGAGGAGGGACGCTCGCTCGAGCCGTGGCTCACGCGGCTCAACGACATCCGGCGGGACCACCCTGCGCTGCAGCAGATGCGAACTCTGCGCTTCCACGAGGTCGACAATGACGCCCTCGTGGCGTACTCGAAGTCGGATCCTGCAACGGGCGACACCGTCGTCGCGATCGTCTCGCTCGACCCTCACGAGGTTCGAGACGGCACGGTGCACCTTGACATGCCCGGCCTAGGACTTGGCTGGGACGACCGCATCATCGCCCACGACGAGGTGACCGGCGAGACCTACGAATGGGGCGCCCACAACTACGTCCGGCTCGACCCTTTGCGCTCCGTCGCACACATCATCAACATCCAGCGCAAGCCCGAGCAGCCTGAAAGAGAGCTGACATGACCGACCAGATCGTTCCCGCACCCGATGCTGCCCTTGCCGGACTCGGCGACACGCCGCACACCGGCGAAGCGATCGAGGCCGACGGCACGCTCGTCGAACCGCACTCCGAGGATTTCCAGCACGCCGCGCAGGCGCCCAGCGATCCGGCGTGGTTCAAGCATGCCGTGTTCTACGAGGTGCTGGTGAGGGCCTTCGCCGACTCCAACGGCGACGGCACAGGCGACCTTCGAGGACTCGCCGGCAAGCTCGACTACCTCCAGTGGCTCGGCGTCGACTGCCTGTGGCTCCCGCCGTTCTACGCCTCGCCTCTGCGCGACGGCGGCTACGACATCAGTGACTTCCGCGCGGTCCTGCCCGAATTCGGCACGGTCGAGGACTTCGTGTACCTGCTGGACGAGGCGCACAAGCGCAATATTCGGGTCATCACGGATCTGGTTCTGAACCACACCTCGGACGCGCATCCGTGGTTCCAGCAGTCGCGCAACGACCCCGACGGACCGTACGGCGACTACTACGTGTGGAGCGACGACGACTCGGCGTACTCGGACGCCCGTGTCATCTTCGTCGACACCGAGTCGTCGAACTGGACCTATGACCCCGTGCGTGGGCAGTTCTTCTGGCATCGATTCTTCAGCCACCAGCCCGATCTCAACTTCGAGAACGAGGAGGTGCAGGACGCCATGATCGACACCCTGCGCTTCTGGCTCGATCTGGGCATCGACGGCTTCCGGCTCGACGCTGTGCCGTACCTGTTCGAGGAGGAGGGCACCAACTGCGAGAACCTGCCACGCACCCACGAGTACCTGCGCAAGGTGCGCGAGACGGTCGATCGCGAGTACCCGGGCCGCATCCTGCTCGCCGAGGCGAATCAGTGGCCCGCGGATGTCGTCGAGTACTTCGGCGATCCGTTGGTCGGCGGCGACGAGTGCCACATGGCCTTCCACTTTCCGCTCATGCCGCGCATCTTCATGGCCGTGCGCCGCGAGTCGCGCTTCCCGATTTCGGAGATCCTCGAGCAGACGCCCGAGATCCCGTCGGGCACGCAGTGGGGCATCTTCCTGCGCAACCATGACGAGTTGACGCTCGAGATGGTGACGGACGACGAGCGCGACTACATGTATCAGGAGTACGCCAAGGATCCGCGGATGAAGGCCAATATCGGCATCCGCCGACGACTTGCGCCCCTGCTCGACAACGACCGCAACCAGCTCGAGCTGTTCACCGCGATGCTGTTGAGCCTGCCCGGCTCGCCGGTCCTGTACTACGGCGACGAGATCGGGATGGGCGACAACATCTGGCTCGGCGACCGCGACGCCGTCCGCACACCGATGCAGTGGTCGCCCGACCGCAATGCCGGCTTCTCGCGCTCCGATCCGGGCCGCGTCTACCTGCCGCCCATCATGGACCCGACGTACGGCTACGAGGCCATCAACGTCGAGGCCCAGCAGGACAACGCTGCGTCGCTGCTCAACTGGACCCGCCGGATGATCGCGGTGCGCAAGCAGCACCACGCCTTCGCAGAGGGCGAGTTCGTCGACCTCGGCGGCTCCAATCCGAGCGTGCTCTCGTACCTGCGGCGCTGGGAACGTCCTGATGGAGAGCTCGACGTCGTGCTGTGCGTCAACAATCTCTCGCGGTTCCCTCAGCCCGTTGAGCTGGAACTCGGTACGTTTGAAGGGTTCACACCCGTTGAGCTGACTGGCAATGTGCGGTTCCCGCCCATCGGCGAGCTGCCGTATCTGCTGACGCTGCCGGGCCACGGCTTCTACTGGTTCCAGCTGGCAGAGCTGGGCGACGAAGGCGAGCGGAGGAGCAAGATATGAGCGAGTCTCACGACGCACTGATCACCCAGCTGGCGTCCGAGCTGCCCGCGTGGTTACCCGCCCAGAGGTGGTTCGCGGGCAAGGGCCGTTCGATCACGGCGGTCCGCCCACTGAGCAGCACGGTGCTGCTCGATGGCGATCCGCTGCTGATACATCTGGTCGTCGCCGTCGAGCAGGACGATCGCACCGAGCCGTATCAGCTGCTCGTGGGCAGCAGGCGGTCCGTCGTGCCCGATGTCCTGAGCTCGGCCTCGATCGGCCTCGAGAACGGGCTGACGTGCTACGAGGCATCCGGCGATGCCGATCTGACGGCGGTACTGCTCGAGCTCATCGCGAGCGGCGCTCGCGTCGGCGACCTCGCCTTTGATCGCGAGCCCGATGCCGAGGTCGCGGCCGGGCTCCGGGCGCATCCGATCACGTCGGAGCAGAGCAACACCTCGCTGGTCTACGGTCGCGACTACATCCTGAAGCTGTTCCGCAAGCTCAGTCCGGGGCTGAATAAGGATCTGCATCTGCACCGGGCGCTGCGCGAAGTCGGCTGCGAGCACATTGCCGATCCGTTGGGCTCGATCACAGGGGTCCTCGATGGCGAGCCGACGACGATCGGCATGCTGCAGCGCTTCTTGCCAGATGCGGTCGACGGCTGGCTCATGGCAACGACGAGCATCCGCGACCTGATGGCCGATCCGATGGTCGCACCGGAGGATCTTGGCGGCGACTTCGCCGGTGAGGCATCCCGCCTGGGTGCTGCCGTGGCTGCAGTCCATTCGGACCTGCGGCGGGCGCTCGGCACGGAATCGGCCGGCGCGGCCGAGCTCGACCGTGCCGTCGGGGTCATGGTCGATCGACTCGACCGCGTCGCGGCAGATGTCCCGGAGCTCGCCCATCACGTCCCCGGCCTGCGTTCGGCCTTCGAGGCCGTGCGATCTGTCGCCACTCCCGTCGAGATGCAGTACGTCCACGGTGACCTTCATCTGGGTCAGGTGCTGCGTACCCTGCACGGCTGGCTGCTGCTCGACTTCGAGGGCGAGCCCGCCGCGTCGGCTGCCGAGCGGGCCGAGCTGCGGTCATGTCTGCGCGACGTGGCAGGGATGATGCGTTCATTCGACTACGCGGCGCAACAGCTGCTCGTCGGGAGCCCCGACGATCCGCAGCTCACGGCACAGGCCATGCGGTGGGCGCGCCGCAACCGCGATGCTTTCTGCGACGGCTACGCCGAGGTGGCGGGGACGGATCCGCGCGATAATGCCGTCCTGCTGCGCGCACTCGAGCTCGACAAGGCCGTGTACGAGGTGTCCTACGAGCATGCGAACCGGCCCGACTGGCTGTCGGTGCCGCTGGCATCCATCCATCGCATCATGACCGAAGGCAGCTGAGATCATGACCGACTCCACGCAATCGTGGCCCGCCGCAGTCGGTGAGCTGGACC
>JBBSSC010000138.1:0-6246 GCA_038242465.1 Propionibacteriales bacterium
ATCTGGGCCAGGACGATGCCCGCGAGGACGGCAGCCGCTCCGAGTAGCTGGACGAGCGTCAACGACTCGCTGAACCATCCCCACCCGAGGATCACTGCGATAACGGGTTCGAGCATCGCCACGACCGTCACGATGGTGGCCGGCAGGTGTTTGAGGGCGACCATCTCGAGGAAGAACGGCACGACGGTTCCGAGGACGATGACCATCGCTAGAACGAGCCAGGGGTTGACCGAGAGTGCACCGAGCCGCCCCAGCCCGCTGGTCGTCGAGGGTAACTCGGGCGTCGTCCAGATCGGCTGGATCAGGTTCATGCAGACCGTCGCGACGATGAATGCCCACAGGATGATGCGCAGCGGATCGTCGAAGCCGACGTTGTGCTCCCCGAGTAGGAAGTAGGTCGCAAAGCAGACCGAGGCTAACAGGGCCATCGTGATGCCCAGGCCGTCGAACTCGAGCCCGTTCCAGGCGCGGCTCACGAGGCCGAGGCCGACGACGGCCAGCGCCACGGCAGCCCACATCTGCGGGCGCACAGGATCCTTGCGGACGAACCGCACCCACAGCACGACGAGTACAGGCGCGAGATACTCGATCAGCAAGGCGATGCCGAGCGGCAGTCGGGTGATTGCGACGTTGTACGTCAACTGCAGGCCGGCGACGCCGACGAGGCCTAGCGCCGCGACCAGTAGGAAGGCCGTGCCTTTGGGGCGGCGCAGGGCCGATCTGCGCATGCAGGCCGCATAGGCGGCGAACACCAGGGTCGCGCCCGTGACACGCAACGTCGTGAAGTTCTCGGGACTCAGTCCGGAGCCCATCGCGACTCGTGACACGCCACCGTTGAGGCCGAACAGGATGGCAGCTACCAGGACGAGCGCGTAGCCGAGGCGGGGATTGGGTTGCGACACCCGATGATTCTTGCAGGCATACGCTCCATCCATGAGCACTCCACGCGCCCGTCGGGTGTTGGACGGGATTCCGGTCTACCGAGCAGGCCGGGCCGCGTTCAGCGATGACCGCAAGCTGTCGAGCAATGAGAATCCGTACCCGCCGCTGCCCGGTGTCATCGAGCAGGCGGCCGCCGAGCTCGGTCGGATGAATCGGTATCCAGATGCGGGCATGACGCGGTTGTACGAGGCGCTCGCGGCGAAGTTCGGGTTGTCGGCGGATCATTTCGCGGCGGGCACGGGTTCGGTCTCGGTGCTGTTCGCGTTTCTGGCCGCCCATCTCGAGTCTGGCGACGAGATCGTCTACGCGTGGCGGTCGTTCGAGGCCTATCCGATCGCCGCGGCCATGACCGGCGCGACAGCCGTGCGAATTGCGCTGCGTCCCGACGCGACCCATGATCTGGATGCCATGGCTGCAGCAGTCACAGACCGCACCAAGGTCGTCCTGCTGTGCACCCCGAACAATCCGACCGGCCCTGTTGTGAAGGCGCCCGAGCTGACGGCCTTCCTGGCCGCGGTGCCGAGCCATGTGCTGGTCGTCGTCGACGAGGCCTATGTCGAGTTCGTCCGCGATCCGGCCGCGGCAAGCGGTCTCGATGCGCTCGAGCAGCATGCGAATGTCGTGGTGCTGCGGACGTTCTCGAAGGCGTATGGACTCGCGGGGCTGCGGATCGGCTACGCGATCGCCCGGCCCGAGGTTGCGATGTCGATCCGTAAGGCGACACCGCCGTTCGCCGTCACGGATCTGTCGCAGGTTGCGGCCGTCGCGTCCTTGAGCTCGCAGATGGCCCTCGACGAGAGGGTCGAGGCGATCGTGCAGGAACGGACGCTGATGGTCTCTGGCCTGCGGAATCAGGGCTGGCAAGTGCCCGACACGCAGGCGAACTTCGTGTGGCTGCCGCTGGGCGAGCACGCGCTGGACTTCGCCGCGGCCTGCGAGCCGATCTCGGTGCGGCCATTCGCGGGGGAGGGCGTGCGCATCAGCATCGGAGCGCCAGAGGTCAATCGCGAGCTGCTCGAACGGACCGCCGACTGGCAGGCCTCCCGGCCGGGTGGATAAGCGGGCCACGGGCGGCTACCGTAAGCCTTGGATGTGACGTCAGTCATACCCGTGTGAGTCTGAGGACGTCCGCCACCCTGTGACGCCGACGGCTTGCGCGCTTCGATTTCGGGCGGCGATCCCGCTCCGGCTGATGGAGGGACACGTATGACCGAAGCAACCCCACAGGTCGCCGATGCGGCCTACGTCCAGCTGCTCTCGCCCGGCGGCCAGCGCGTGGATCATCCCGGCTACACCTTCGACGGTGATCGGTCCGAGATCGAGTCGCTGTATCGCGATCTGGTGATGACACGCCGTCTCGACGTCGAGGCCTATGCATTGCAGCGCCACGGTGAGCTCGGCCTGTGGCCGCCCGCGCTGGGCCAAGAGGCTGCCCAAGTTGGGTCGGCCCGCGCGCTGCTGCCGCGTGACTTCGCCTTCCCGACGTATCGCGATCACGGTGTGGCCTGGTGCCGCGGCGTTGATCCGGTCTATCTGCTCGGCATCTTCCGAGGATCGAATCTGGGCGGCTGGGATCCCGCCGAGCACCAGTTCGCGCTGCCCAGCATCATGATCGGCGCGCAGACGTTGCACGCCACGGGTTATGGCATGGGGCTGCTGCTCGAGGGGCTCGTCGGAACGGGTGATCCCGAGCGGGACACAGCGGTGGTCGCGTACTTCGGCGACGGGGCCACGAGTCAGGGCGATGTCAGCGAGGCGCTCGACTGGGCCGCGGTCTACCAGGCACCCGTCGTGTTCTTCTGCGAGAATAACCAGTACGCGATCTCCGCCCCCGTGGCGACCCAGACCAGGGTGCCGATCGTGCAGCGAGCCGATGGATTAGGGATGCCCGGCGTCCGGGTCGACGGCAATGACGTCCTTGCCTGCCATGCCGTGATGACTGCTGCGCTACAGCGGGCCCGCGATGGCCAGGGACCGACGCTGATCGAAGCTGTGACGTACCGGATGGGCGCCCACACGACTTCCGACGATCCGAGCCGGTACCGCGAGGCGTCCGAGGTCGAGGCCTGGAAGGCCAAGGATCCCTTGGAGCGTGTGCGGATCCTGCTGCAGGCCGAGGGCAGCTCGCCTGAGTTCTTCGCGACGCTCGACGAGGAGGCCGATGCCTTGGGTGTCCGCCTGCGTGAGGAGTGCCAGCTGATCCCCGAGCCCGATCTGGCCGACATGTTCGATCTGGTCTTTGTCGAGAACACTCCCGACAACCGTCAGCAGAAGGCCGAATACATCGCCTGGCGCAACTCGATCGAGGAGGTAGGCGCATGAGCACCATGACGATGGTCAAGGCGCTCAACTCGGGACTGCGAGCCGCGATGGAGAACGATCAGAAGGTGCTGATGATGGGCGAGGACATCGGCCGTCTTGGCGGTGTCTTCCGGGTCACGGAGGGCCTGCAGAAGGACTTCGGCGAAGGACGTGTCATCAACACCCCGCTCGCCGAGTCGGGCATCGTCGGCACCGCAGTTGGCCTGACGTTCCGCGGCTTCCGGCCGGTCATCGAGATTCAGTTCGATGGCTTCGTCTACCCGGCCTATGACCAGATCGTCAGCCAGGTCGCGCGATTCCACTACCGCAGCGGCGGACGTGTACGGATGCCGATCGTGATCCGCATCCCCTTCGGCGGTGGCATCGGGGCGGTCGAGCATCACTCCGAGAGCCCCGAGGCGCAGTTCGCGCTAACTGCGGGTCTCAAGGTCGTCTCATGCGCTGACCCCAACGATGCGTACTGGATGATCCAGCAGGCCATCGCCTCGGATGATCCGGTCGTCTTCATGGAGCCCAAGCGGCGCTACTGGGAGTCCGGAGAGGTCGACATCGAGGGTCCGCCTGCACCGCTGTGGTCGTCCCGGGTGGTTCGCGAGGGACGCGATGCGACAGTGATCGCCTACGGTCCGATGGTCAAGACGTGCCTCGACTCAGCCCGCGCCGCGGAGTCGGAGGGCCTCGATCTCGAGGTCATCGACCTGAGGGCGTTGTCGCCGCTGGATCTGGGGCCCGTGTTCGAGTCGGTGCGCCGCACGGGTCACGCGATTATCGTCCACGAGGCGGCACGCACGCTGGGCCTGGGTGCTGAGATCGCGGCCCGCATCACCGAGGAGTGCTTCTACTCGCTCGAGTCGCCCGTGCAGCGAGTCGCCGGCTACGACCTGCCGTATCCGCCCAGTCGTGCGGAGCGCGAGTTCCTTCCCGGACTCGACCGCATCCTCGACGCCGTCGACCGCGCCCGCGCGAGCTAGGAGAGCAGGCATGAGCGAGTTCAAGCTGCCCGATGTGGGCGAGGGCCTGACGGAGGCCGAGATCAGCTCCTGGCGGGTCGCTGTCGGCGACACCGTCAACATCAACGACGTCATCGTCGAGATCGAGACGGCCAAGTCGCTGGTCGAGCTACCGAGCCCTTACGCGGGTCTGGTGCGTGAGCTGCTCGTCGCGGAGGGCGACACGGCCAAGGTCGGCGAGGCCATCATCTCGATCGGCGACGAACCGCCGTCCGAGGTCTTCTCGAAGGTTGAGACTGCGGGTGCCATCGTGGGTGGCGAGGATGGCGAGCCGAAGCCCGAGCGGCCGGCGATGCTAGTTGGATACGGACCGCAGGCCGAGGGGGTCACGCGTCGTCGCCGGGTGGACGCCCCTGAGTCGACGGCGGCTGCCGAGACTTCCCCGAAGACCGAGACGAGGCCGCTGGCCAAGCCGCCCGTCCGCAAGCTGGCCAAGGAGCTCGGCATCGATCTCGCGGATGTCGCCGAGAGCGGTGATGTCATCACGCGGGCGGACGTCCAGGCGTATGCGGCGCGGCATCGCACACCACCTGCCGAGGTGGCCGGCGCGATCAGCGTTGCCGATGACGCGGATGACGCCGGTGACGTGCGTATCCCGGTCAAGGGGATGCGCAAGATGACGGCCGAAGCGATGGTCCGCTCGGCGTTCACGGCACCCCACGTGACCGAGTGGGTGACGCTCGACATCTCGCGCACGGTCGATCTCGTGGCGACGTTGAAGGCTAGCCCGAACTTCGATGGCCTCAAGGTCTCCCCGACCCTCATCGTCGCCAAGGCGATCTGCCTGGCCATGCGCAACACCCCCGAGCTCAACGCACGGTGGGACGAGGCCGCGCAGGAGATCGTGATCAAGAAGTCGGTCAATCTCGGCATCGCCGCGGCGACGGAGCGCGGGCTGGTGGTGCCCAATATCGTCGGCGCCGACCGGATGTCGCTGGTCGAGCTCGCGACGGCGATCGGCGAGCTGACCGCTACGGCTCGGGCCGGCCGCACGCAGCCCGCCCAGATGGCGGGCGGTACGTTCTCGCTGACCAATGTCGGCGTGTTCGGCGTCGACGCCGGAACGCCCATCCTGAATCCCGGCGAGTCGGGCATCCTGGCGCTCGGCTCTATCACTCGCAGACCCTGGGTCGACGAGAACGACCAAGTCGTCCCGCGGTGGGTCACGACGCTCGCGTTGAGCTTCGATCACCGGGTCGTCGATGGCGAGCAGGGCTCGCGATTTTTGGCCGAGGTCGCTGCCATCTTGCATGAGCCGGGGCTCGTGCTGACCTACTGACGCCCTGCCCTGACGCGTCGCTGGGCTCGATTACGCTGACTCGGTGAGCCAACCAGTCGACGTCCGGCACCGCGGTGCGTATGCGGTGTGGGCCGTGGCTGTCCTGGTCTACCTGTTGGCGGTCTTCCACCGGTCGTCCCTCGCGGTAGCGGGTCTGGAGGCGGCGGAGCGGTTTCACATCTCGGCCTCGCAGCTCGCGACATTCACGATGCTGCAGCTGCTGGTCTACGCGGGTATGCAGATCCCCGTGGGGCTGCTGATCGACCGATTCGGTCCCCGCCGGATCTTGCTGACCGGTGCCATCACGATGACTCTCGCGCAGGCCGGCTTCGCCTTCGCCGACACGTATGCGCTCGCCCTGGGTGCACGGTTCTTCGTCGGTGTCGGCGACGCGATGACGTTCATCTGCGTGCTGCGCCTCGTCAACACGTGGTTCGCGCCGCGCCGCATCCCGCTCATGACGCAGCTGACGGGCGTGCTGGGGCAGTTCGGCGCGATCATCGCCGCAGTACCAATGACGATCGCATTCAGTGAGCTGGGCTGGACGAAGGCATATCTGCTGGCCGCCTCGCTGGGCATCGTCCTGACCGCAGCCCTCGTGATCGTCGTGCGCGACGTCCCGACCGCGCGATCGATCAGTGGGCCGGCGATGTCGCTGACGCACATCCGTCGCAGTCTCGGCGCGTCCTGGGC
>JBBSSC010000139.1:0-6242 GCA_038242465.1 Propionibacteriales bacterium
CGATGCGGTCCTTGACGTCGTCGAGCCCATGGTGATCGGCGTCCAGGATCGCGCGGGCGGCGCCGATGTCGGTGTTGTCATCGGTCTTGACGCCCCAGGGGATCTCGAGGACCGTGTCGAGCCACGTGCGGATGTAGCCCGCCTCGGGATTCTGGTCGCTGCCGCGCTCGAGCTTGCCGACCTCGCGCAGTGCGGCCTTGCGGACGTCATCGGGCAGATCGGCCTCTTCGACGCGGTCGCGATAGTCCACGGCGCCCTCCGGCTCGTCGTCGCCGAGCTCCTTGCGGATGGCCGCTAGCTGCTGGCGCAGGACGAACTCGCGCTGGTTCGCCTCGATGCTCTCCTGCACCGAGCCTGCGATCTTCTCGTTGACGTCGGCCTCAGCGAGGTAGTCGCGTGCCCAGCCGATCAGGAGTGTCAGGCGTTCTGCGACGTCGGGGGTCTCGAGCAGCTGACGCTTCTGCGCATTGTCGAGGTATGACGCATAGCCCGCGGTGTCGGTGAGCTCGCCGGGGTCGGTCAGGCGCTGCACTGAGTCGATGACCTGCCAGGCGTTGCGCTTTTGCAGGATCGTGACGAGCAGGCCCTTGTAGTCGTGGCCGAGATCGAGCTCCGCCTCGGTGGGCTCGGCATCCTCGATCAGCTCGGCCTCGACCCACAGCGCCGCGCCGGGGCCGGTCACTCCGCCTTGGATGTGGGCGCGTTGCTCGGCACGCAGGACGGCACCCGGTCCGCCGCCAGGGAGGCGTCCGAGCTGCTGGATCGTGGCGATGACGCCGTGCGTCGCGTAGCGGTCCTCGAGGCGCGGGGCCAGGAGGAGGCGATCGTCATTGCTGGTGCGGGCGGCGTCGACCGCGGCGCGCGCTGCATCGTCGAGCTCGATCGGGACGACCATCCCGGGGAGGACGACCACGTCCGTCAAGGCTAGGACGGGGAACTTCTGGAGTGTGCTCACGAGTCTCTCCTCAGAGTTGAGTCTAACGGGCTCAACTGTGGAGGGCCAAGCCTCATTCCGTCCGACAGCCCCTGTTCGCTCAGGGCAGATCGCGTCACCGCGCTAGGAGTAAGCGGGCCTCTCGGGGCGTCATGGGCTCGCAGCCGTGGGCGACGGCCTCGGCGATGATGCGCGGCTCGTCCTGCATCAGCCGCCACCCGCGGCGCACGAGCATCCAGGGCGCCTTGCGGCCCTCGCGCAGATCGCGTGTCAGGCGCAGGAGGAAGGTGACCAGGGGAGGACGCCGCAGGCAGATCGCGGCATCGAGCAGCCCGGCCGCACGGCACGCGTCGACGATGACGGGCGCGAACAGGCCCTCGGCGATGAACTGGCCGTTCGGGACGCTCAGCGTCTGGGTGCCGGTCCGGGCGCTGGCCGCGATGTCGTACACCGGCACCTCGGTCTGACCGGACGCGCACAGCTCTGCGATCGCGCCGACCGCGTCGACGGAGCTCCACGACCGGACGTCGTCCCAGTCGACGATCCCGAGGCTCGAGCGAGGCAGGTCGGGCTCGTCGGCGTCGCGATAGAAGTCATCGAGGCGTAGAACAGGCCACCCGAGTCGTGCCGCGAGGTGTGACTTGCCGGCTCCTGACGGCCCGGCGACGATCACGACTCCCATGAGGGACGAGCCTAGTCGTTGCACCATCGGGCGAATGACCGCGCTGGTCGGCCGACCTAGGATGGGTTCATGACCACCGATTTCACCGTTCACGACATCGCGCAGACGATCGACCATGCGATACTCAAGCCCGAGCTGACACGGGCCGAGGTCGACGCCGACCTCGCGCTCGTCGCGAAATACGGAGTGTTCAGCGCGTGCGTCCGCCCGAGCGATGTGGCCCATGCGGCCAAGGTGCTCGCGGGCAGCGGAGTCGCAGTATGTGCCGTGATCGGGTTCCCGCACGGCACGACCACGACGCAGACCAAGGCCGCCGAGGCCGCCGAGGCGGTGGCGAACGGTGCCACCGAGGTCGACATGGTCATCAACATCGGCCGGCTGCGCAGCGGGATGCTCGACGATGTCGAAGCCGACGTCCGGGCCGTCGTGCAGGCTGCAGGAGGTCACGTCGTGAAGGTCATCCTCGAGACCGCCTACCTCACCGACGACGAGATCGTGGCCGGGTGCGGGGCCTCCGAGCGAGCCGGCGCGGCCTTCGTCAAGACGTCGACGGGCTTCGCGGGCGGGGGTGCGACGGTCGAGCACCTCCAGCTCATGCGCAAGACGGTCAGCGATGCCGTGCAGGTCAAGGCCTCAGGCGGGGTGCGGGGCCTCGACACGCTCCTGGAGATGCGCGACATCGGTGTGACCCGCTTCGGCACCAGCGCCACCTCGACGATCCTCGACGAGGCCGCCGCTCGCCTCGAAGGACGCGAAGCGTCCGATGTGAGCGACCAGACCTCGTACTGACCTTCGGATCGCGCAGCAGATCGGCCGCCAAGTCGAGCCGCCGCGTGGTCAGGTACGACATGGGCGGCTCACCCATCCGGCGCACGGACGACGCCCAAGATTTGCGGGAGTCTGCACGGAATGAGGAGACGGATACCGTGCAGCTGCCCGCAAATCTGGGGAGGTCAGATCCCCAGCACCGACGCCAGATCGGCCTTGATCGCCGAGATCTGCTCGTCCGCGATGGTGCGCGCGACCTCGATCGTGTCGGTCACCTCGATGACGACCTCGAGATAGCACTTCAGCTTGGGCTCGGTGCCGGACGGCCGCGCGATGATGCGTGCGCCGCCCTCAAGGCCCAGCCGGATGCCATCGGTCGGCGGCAGATCGCCGTAGCCGTCGGCGAGGTCGTCGACCGACGTCACGGCCAGCCCGCCGAGAACCTCAGGCGGTGACGTTCGCAGCGTCTCCATGGCGCGCGCGATGATCGACAGATCGTCGACACGCACCGACAGCTGACTCGTCGCATGTAGGCCGTGCTCGCGATATATGTCGTCGAGCGCATCGGCGAGCGTGCGACCTTCGGCCTTCAGCTCGGCGGCCATCTCCAGGACCGTGATGATCGCCGAGACGCCGTCCTTGTCGCGGGCGATGTGGGGAGCGACGCTGTAGCCCAGCGCCTCCTCGTAGCCATAGGCCAGGGTGGGAATCTTGCCGAGCCACTTGAAACCCGTCAGCGTCTGCTCCCACGGCTGTCCGTGCGCTGCAGCCTGGCGCCCGAGCAGATCGGACGAGACAATCGAGGCGCCGTACGTTCCCGCGACGCCGCGGGCGAGCAGGAACTCGGCCAGCAGGACACCCACCTGGTCGCCCGTCAGCATCCGGTACGACTCGCCCTCGCGGACGCCCACGGCGCAGCGATCGGCGTCGGGATCGTTCGCGACGATGATGTCGGCACCGACCTCGGACGCCAGTTTGAGCGCGAGATCCATGGCCCCCGGCTCCTCGGGATTCGGGAACACGACGGTCGGGAAGTCCGGATCGGGGTCGCCCTGCTCACGCACGACGTGAAGTGCTGGGAAGCCCGCGCGCGAGACAGCTTCGACGAGTGTGTCGCGACCGACCCCGTGCATCGGCGTGTAGACCGCGATGACGTCGCGAGGGCCGTCATGCGGCAGGGCCACCACGGCCTCGACATATGCCTCGGCAACCTCGGGACCGAGCGTCTCGTACGCCTCGCTGCGCGGCATCTCGTCGACGCGTCCGACGGCATCGATCGCGTCGGAGATCTCGGCGTCGGCCGGCGGCACGATCTGGCTGGAGTCCTCGAGGTAGACCTTGTAGCCATTGTCCTGCGGCGGATTGTGCGAGGCCGTGACCATGACGCCCGCGCTGCACCCGAGGTGCCTGATGGCGAAGGCCAGCACCGGGGTCGGCAGATGCGTCGGCAGCAGGAAGGCGTGGACGCCCGCGCCCTCCATGATCTCGGCGGTGTCGCGCGCGAACACATCGGAGTTGTGGCGCGCGTCGTAGCCCACCACGACAGAAGGTTCAGAGCCATGGGCGAGCAGATATGCCGCCAGGCCGGAGGCCGCCTGAGCGACGATAACCCTGTTCATCCGGTTGGGACCTGCGCCGAGCGCGCCGCGCAGCCCTGCGGTGCCGAACTGCAACCGCTCGGAGAAGCGGTCCTGCAAGGCATCGGTGTCACCGGCGTCGAGCAGGGCCTGCAACTCGGCACGAGTCACCGGATCGGGGTCTTGGTCGAGCCAGGCCTGTGCGCGGGTCGTGAGATCCATAGGGGCTCCTGATCAGATTCGGGGAAGTCAGATTCGGGGAAGGACGTCGCCGAGCAGGGAGCCCATGCGGGTTGCGGCTGCCTTGCCGGCGGCCAACACTTCTTCGTGGTTGAGTGGTTCGCCGGTCATCCCGGCCGCAGCATTGGTAACGAGCGAGATACCGAGTATCTCCATGCCCGCAGCACGGGCCGCGATGGCCTCGAGTGTCGTCGACATGCCGACGAGGTCGCCACCGATCGTCCGGATCATGCGGATCTCGGCAGGCGTCTCGTAGTGAGGACCGGGCAGCTGCACGTAGACGCCCTCCTTGAGGCTCGGATCGGCCTGCTGGCACAGCGCTCGCAGCCGCGGCGAGTACAGGTTGGTGAGATCGACGAACTGCGCGCCTTCGAGCGGCGAGGTCGCGGTCATGTTGATGTGATCGCTGATCAGGACAGGTGTGCCGGGTGCCCACGCGGGGTTCAGCCCGCCGCAGCCATTGGTCAGAACGAGCGTCTTGACGCCAGCGGCGGCCGCGGTGCGGACGCCGTGCACGACGGAGGCGACGCCCTTGCCCTCGTAGAAATGGGTGCGACCCAGGAAGATCAACAACCGCTTGTCGCCGATCGTCAACGAGCGAACCGTCCCACCGTGGCCGGCGACCGCGGGCGCGCTGAAGCCGGGCAGGTCTGCCAGCGGCACCTCGTAGTCGGGCGCACCCAGGGCATCGGCGGCGGGCAGCCAGCCCGAGCCCAGCACGAGCGCGATGTCGTGGTCACCTCCGCCGGTTCGTTCGCGCAGGGTCGTGGCAGCCAGTCGGGCGAGTTCTGTGGAGGTCACCTGCCGTACATTACGACAATGCCCAAGATCATTGGTGGTTCGCTCGAAGAGCACCGTGAGCAGACTCGCCGGAAGGTCTTCGACGCCCTGACCTCGTTGCTCGCACAGCGCTCGTTCGATGCGGTGACGATGGCCGATCTGGCCGCCGAGGCAGGCATGGGCCGCACCGCGATCTACAACCACTTCGCCGACAAGGATGCCGTCGTCGTGGCATTCGCGAGTGCCGAGACGAGTCGCTATCTCGACCGCCTGGGCACGGCGCTGGAAGGTGCGGTCGGCCCGGCCGATGCGATGCGCGTCTACGTCAATGGACACCTGACCTCATCCGATGAGTTCCACTTTGGCTTCGGCCCCGAGTTGTACGGGATGCTCTCGCGTGAGTCGATTGCCGAGATCCGCGAGCACGTCATGGCCGTCGAGTCGGTGCTCCGGGGCATCATCGATGACGGTGTGGCAGCGGGAGTGTTCACGGTCGAGGACGTCACGTCGACCATGTCGCTGGTCCATTCGTGCCTGTCTACTCGCCGTGTCACGCCGGCCGCCGTCGAGCAGTTCGTGCTGCGCGCCCTCGGCGCCTGAGGCCCGCCCCGCTCTTCGCGAGTGGTGCGGATGGGACGTTCTGAGACGGCGAGTCTGTCCAGGACGCAGCACTCGAAGCCGCTTTTGCACCACTCGCGAGGATGAATGTCGATCGGACGCCACTCGGCCCGGCCAGGAAGATCCGTGGTCGGGCCGAGTTGTAGGCGCAGTGCTACGTGCTGACTACTTCTTGACCTTCACGGTGCCGACGTACTTGGCGCCCGTTTTGTTGAAGTTCGTTGAGCCGTTGTACTTGACGTAGATCTTCCAGGTGCCCTTGCCGAGCTTCGGGACGCTGATCTTGCCCTTGCCGGAGGAGAGATTCTTGGTGACCGTCTTGGTCGACTTGCCCTTCTTCTTGAAGGTGACGGTGATCTTGCCGGTCGGCGTGCCGCTCGTCGAGGACTTGACCGTGATGGTGGCCTTGCCCTTTTTCTTCGGGGTCGGACGCTTGGTGACCTTATCGGTCGCCTTGACGTTGGCCTTGGCGATGACGAGGGTCGACGCGACCGACGATGCGTTGTAGTTCACGTCACCCGCGTACGAAGCGGTGAGCGCCTTCGAACCGGCCGGGAGCGTAGCGGGCAGCGCGAACGTCGCGGTCCCGTTGACGAGGGTCGCGGACTGGGCGACAGCGCCGCTCAGCGTGACGGTGCCGGTC
>JBBSSC010000140.1:0-6225 GCA_038242465.1 Propionibacteriales bacterium
GCATTGCGCAGGTCTTGGCGGAAGGACTGGATCTCGGTGTTGACCGTGCGTTCCTTCTCCAACTTGATGTAGCGGCCCGGGCTGTAGTCGATCGCACCCATGGCCTCGTTGATCCGGCCGACCCGAGCTTGGATCTCGTCGGCCTGCCGGTTCAGCCAGTTGTTGAATCCGGCCAGCTCACGGCTCGTGGTGGTGTTGAGCTGCTCCTTGAAATCGGCCTCGAACCTCGGCAAGTCGTCTTGGGACACCCGGTGGTGGAAGGCCCGGAAGTCGGTCCGTGCCTCGACGCTGGCATCCATTTCGGTACGCAGCTCAGGCCAGGCGGTCAGCACCTTGTTCATGTCCTGCACCAGGCTCTGCACGTAGCCGCCGAGCTCTCGACCAAAGCGTTCGATTGTCTTGGCCAGGTCTGCGGTGAGTCGATCGGCGGCCGGCCCGCACTGGTCTGAGGTCGTCGGCAGATCCTTGCCGAGGCGTTCTTGCAGCTGCGGAAAGGAGGCGCGGGCTGACTCGATCTCGGCCGTGGGCATCGCACCCAAGATCGAATGCTCGTCCCGTTGGGCCTGCTGCCCCCGCTCGATGCGTTCCTGAAGGCGAGCAATCGTCGTGTTGAGCATCTTGAGTCGGGCATCCAGGTCGGTGGCCTGCGTGCTGTTGTCGCCCAGACGCTTCTCGATCTCGGTCAGCTCGGTCGATCCTGCGACGAGGCGGGCCCGTTCTGCCTCGGCGGCGGTCGCGCGGGCTTGGGCCTCAAGCCAGTCCAAGTCGTGCCACGAGGTGTACGTCGACAATGCCGTAAGAGCGTTGGTCCGCCCGCTCAGCGCGGCGCGCTCGGTGACGATCTCGGCGAGCGAATTCTGGATCGACAGGAGCTCACCCTGCTGAGCCCCGAGTTGTTGGGTCAGCGCAGCGACCTTGCGTTCATTGACCCAGCCAAGGACCCAGGTGCGAGGATCGTCGATGCGGGACCGGTCGTCCTTGTCGTGACGGTCGCCGGAGCGGACCTGTCCTTCGTGTGTCACGGCCCGACGGGCAGCCCGGAATTCGTCCAGGGTCTCAGTGCACCGGTGGTCGGCCCGCCGCGCCAGTTCATCGCGCAGGTAACTCTGGAACGGGCCGTCTTTGACGTCGAGGCAGCCGGCGAGCACCAGTTGGCCGTCGGCGTCAGAGGACTGTAGTCGGATTCTGCGTGCGGCCACTCGTTCATATACCAACCGGCTGCCGCCAAGGCTTCCGTCGCGGCGGCGATGGGTGAGCCGGCGCCCGTTGACCCAGGCACTGACCATGGCATAGTGCTCGTCAGGGACCAGCAGCGACAGCGCGAATCCGCGCAACACCCGCTCGGCCGCCCCGCGCCACTGGCCGTAGTCGTCGTTGACGTCGATGAGCTCGCCGGCGAACGGCAGATCATCCTCGTTGAGCTGGAGGTCGTGGCACAGCTGCTCGCGCAGGTCGAGCTGACTGACCGGCAGGTTGCTGGTGCGACCCGCGAGACTGAGCAGCTCGGCACGGGTGTCGTCACCTTGCTGCTTGAGCCGCTCCTCGGTCGAACGTCCTGCAAACTGTTGCTGGTCGAGCGCTGAGTCCTCTTCGGCTGCTGCCTTGCCGAGGGTCTGGATCTCCGCTGCGAGCGACGCGAAGCCGGCTGCATCCTGGACCCCCGCGAGGCCGGCAGCCGGGAGTAGCTGATCAAACCCAGTCCGCCGTTCGAGCCGGCGTTGGGACTCTGCCCGCGCGGTGCCCGCTTGCTGGCCCAGCTCATTGATCCGGTCTCCGCCGGCCGAGGCGCGTGCGGCGATCAGCTCTTCTCGCGCCTGAATCAGTACGTTGCGTTGTGTCTCGACTGCCTCGGCATCGGCCATGCGTTGGGCCTGCTCGAAGGCATGAGCGCTAATCTCCTGATCGAGCAGCTCCAGCCGGGTCTCGGCAAAGAACGCCCGGGCGGCATCGCGTTCGCGCTCGAGTTCGCCGCGACGTGCGATCGCGTCGTCGTACCTGTCTGCTGTGGCAATCAGCGGGGCCATGAGCCTTAGCTGGTCGTTCGCACGCTTGACCGCATCATGGGCCCTGGTCAGGTCCTCGAAATGGGCAACGATCGCGCGCACCTTGTCGGAGGCATCGACGGGTTCGAGCATATGGCTGCGGACGAACTCGTTGAGGTTGCCCACAGACTTCATCGAGACGGTCTGGTGGAACAGCTCCATGGCCTGCTCGGACTTGATGCCGAGACTGCGCCTGGACGCACGGGAGTAGTCGGTGAATGTGGTGTGGATATCGGCACCGCCTGCGCGCAGTCGCTTGCGCAGGTCGCCCAGGCCAGTGCCGAACGCGGTGAAATCGGTCTCGATCGACAGCGCCTTGTCGGATGTCACGAAGAAACGATCGGGTTGCCCGGCCCGCTCCTTTTGATGGAACACCTGTGCCAGTGACACGGTCTCGTCGTAGCCCTCGTTGACGAATACTCCGAGGATGACCGAAAACGTCTTCTGGTCGCGCAGTCCGATGGCTCGCGAGGCCCCTGTCGCCTCGATCCGCTCGGACTTGAAGTGTCCTTCGACATAGCTGCGTAAGGAACGTTCCTTGGCCTCGGCACCGGCGGCCTTGTTGTAGGCGATGCGATGTGCGGGCATGAGGAGCGTTGTCACGGCATCGACGAGCGTGGATTTGCCGCTGCCGATGTCTCCGGTGAGAAGTGTGGTCTCGCCGCCGGCCTCCAAACGCCAGATCCGCTTGTCGAAGGTACCCCAGTTGAACACCTCGACGTGGTGCAGTCGGAAGCCCGCGCGAGAGCTGGTGCCGAGATCGACCGCTGAAAACAAGCCGTCAGTCATCGTCAGACCCTTCCTTGGTGCTGGCGTACTCGGTCAGCTTGGCGGCGAAGTCTGAAAGTGTCTGGGCATCGACATAGGCCTTGAGAATGCGGCGCACCTCCCATTGCTTGTCCTGTTTGGGCAGCTGCCGCAGGAAGCCGAGATCTGCGGCCTTGCGGATCGTGGCATCGGCAGTGTCTACGACGCGGGCCTCATTGCTGGCGCCGGACAGGAAAAGCCGCAGCAGGTCGACGATCTGATCGCGGCTGAGGACGAGCTTGCCTTCATGGCCTGAGGTTTCGAAGTCGAGCAGGCGTTTGCGCAGCAGCACCAGCAGCAGACTGACGTTATAGGTCAGGCTGTGTCGCCTCACCAGCCGGGGCAGCGGGGCTTGATCGCCGGTCGTCTCCTGTGACCGCAGGTAGGCATACCCCTCGGTGTCGTCGAGCACGACGTCGACGCCCAATGCGTCGAAATGGTCGCGGATCGCAGCGCCTTGTCGATCGAGAGCGATCCAGGTTTCCTCGTCGCTCTCGCGGTAGACGACGCCGCGCATAAGCCGGATGATCACCGCGGCGACCGTGTGCTCCTCAGGTGACCTCATCGGCGGGTCACAGTTACGCCTGGCAGCCGGACGCGCCGTTTCAGCTCACCCTCGGTGAAGTCGATCGTCATCTCGGTGCTTTCGTCCATGGCAATGTCGATATCCTCGTCGGTTAGCGCCAGATAGGCGACGATTTCAGCCGCGCCTTGACTGATTGGGTACAGCTCGATGATGTCGCTGAGCAGCGCTGCGCTGCGGACCGGGACGATCGTCCGGATGTGGTCGGCGAGCCGGGCATGGTCGACGTACGTCTGGTTGAACAGCGCGGCAACGTCAACGTCGTCGTCGGTGCCCGGGACGAGCAGGCTGTCGACCTCGACGGCGGGCTGCGCGCTGTAGAGCGGACGCTCGAACGGTAGCGCGATCTCGATCCCTGGCTTGTCGACCTCGAGGCCGAAGTCTGGTGCGGCGTCCCGACAAGTTAGCGCTGCGGCCTCGACTGTGCGGACCAGATCGAGGACGCGGCGGTTCTCCATCCAGACCTGGTCGTCGAGGAAGCGGCGCAGCTGCTCGGAGATCTGCCGGACGGTTTGCTGGGTACGTTCGGCGGCGTCGGACCAGTCGTGGTGGATCGTTCGCAATCTGTGGTCCGCGTCGAGCACGTCGAGTTCTTGGACCCGCGAGAGCAGCCCGCTCAGCTCCTCTTGGCGCGTCTCGGACAGCAGGAAGTCGTAGAACGCCTGGAAGCTGCGGCCTTGGTCGGAGCCGGTGATGCTGGCCCGGTCGCCGACCAGCTCGGCGAGCAGGTCGCCTTTGCTGCCGGTCCAGGACGCGATCTGCTCGCGGGCCGACCGGTCGAGGGAACGGAAGTTTTCCTCGACTTGCCGGAAGTCGGCGAGCAGCTCGCGCGCCGTGCCGCCGAACTGCTGGTAGCGATCGCGCAGTGCGGTCGGGTCGAGGACGTCGACCTGGCCTGCCTCAACAGCATCGATCTCGCGCTGGATGACGTTGCGACGTCGGTGCAGCTCGGCGAGGCGCACCTCGGGATCGGTCTCTGCGCCGTGCACGATCTGGCGCAGGAGCTCGATCACGGTCTGCAGCCGCGACTCGGTGCCGACGAACGACCGTGCTTGCAGTCCGGTGACCCACGCGTACGCCTTCTCAAAGGTCGGCGTGGCGTCATAGTGGACCTCATCGGAGCCCATGGGGTAGAAGCGTCGCAGCCACCCGGCGGTGTCACCGGACCAGTCGTCTAGGTAGTCGGTGGGCTCTTTGGGATATCGCGGCTGCTCAGGGTCGAGGTTGAGCGAGTACAGCGCGTCGTCGAGGGCCACGGCCAGGGTCGAGGCAGCGGTGGCACCGCTGTTTTCGTCGACGAAGTGATGGCCGAGGAAGGCCAACACCAGCGCCGCGTTACCGGCACGGAGCAGACGCCAGGCGGGGTGCCGCTCCCTGAGAGCCTCGATCATCGCGTAGTCCATAGATGTTCCTTCGAATCGTGGT
This sequence comes from Propionibacteriales bacterium, assembly GCA_038242465.1. Lineage (GTDB taxonomy): Bacteria > Actinomycetota > Actinomycetes > Propionibacteriales > Nocardioidaceae > Aeromicrobium. The sequence goes on from JBBSSC010000140.1 coordinate 4,858, forward strand.
CCCAAGAGTAGGGAAGTCGTCTTTCGCTCGTCCCGGCACGGCTGAAAGCGCGGGCCTGATCTTTGTACCCCGCACAATTTTGAGCTCAGCCGAGCACTCGGTCCAGGTAGGGATTGCTGAAGGTTCGTGCCGGGTCGAGCTCGTTGCGGATCACCACGAAGTCGTCGAACCTCGAGTAGGCCGCGGCGAAATAGTCGGCACCTAGCGTGTGGATCTTGCCCCAGTGGGGACGGCCCCCATGTGCCGTGAAGATGTCCTGCGCAAGCGCGAAATAGGCCGCGAAGTCGCTGCGCCAGTACTGGTGCACCGCGACGTAGCAGTTATCGCGCTCGTGCCCCGTCGACATCCACACATTGTCGGCCGCAGTGAAGCGCACCTCAATCGGGAACGAGATGTTCTCGTGTCCCGCTCCGAACCATGCTGCGAGCTCGTTGAGGACGTGGGGGAGCGCCTCACGGGGCAGCGCGAACTCCGATTCGCGGAATCGGACGGCGCGCGGCGAGACAAACACGTTGAACGAGTCGTCGATGTACTCGCGCGCGCTCAGCACCGAGCCCGCGATCGCGTTGACGCGGGGAATCCATGACGGGCGCCGCGCCACGACTCGGTTGATGCCCTCGAAGGCCGTGTTGCTGAGGAACTCGTCGTCGAGCCAGTGCCTGAACCGTCCGATCGGCGCGCGCTCGGTGCCTTCGGGCACTCGGTTGTTCCGCTTGGTCGAGGTCTTCTCGGTGTGCGGGAACCAATAGAACTCGAAGTGGTCGTTATCGGCGACCAGACTGTCGAGTTGCTCCATGACCGCCGGCAGCGCCATGGGGGCCTCGCGGGCGTGCAGCAGGAAGGCCGGCACGCATTGCAGGGTCACCTCGGTGAGGATGCCCAGGGCGCCGAGCGAGACGCGGCTGGCGCCGAACCAGGGGTGCCGCTCGTCGATCTCGTGCACCTGTCCGTCGGCGGTGACCAGCTGGATGCCCACGACGGCCTGGGAGATGCCGAAGAGCTTGCCGCCCGTGCCGTGCGTTCCAGTCGAGATCGCGCCGGCGACGGACTGCGGATCGACATCACCCAGATTCGGCAGCGCCAGCCCGCGCGCTCGAAGCTGCAGGTTGAGGTCGTGCAGGCTGATGCCGGCCTGTACGCGGACGCGGCCGAGCGCGGTGTCGGTCGAGATGATCGCGTTCATGCGATCGAGGCGCAGCAGGACGCCATCGGTGGCGCCGATGGGGCTGAACGAGTGGCTTGCGCCGACGGCTTTGACCGGGAGGCCCGTAGCGATCGCCCGGCGGAGGGCCGCGACGACGTCATCGGTCGAAGCAGGGTGCTCGATGCGCGCGGGATGGGTCTCGACGCTGCGGCCCCAGTTGGTCC
>JBBSSC010000141.1:0-6193 GCA_038242465.1 Propionibacteriales bacterium
GTCTCGGCCCGGCTCGCGAGCTCGCGAGCCGGGCCGAGACTCATCTGCCGCCCACAGCACGGCTCGCGGCAATCGACGGGTCCGATGACGTGCTGGCAGAGTTGGCGGGTCATGACTGGACGACCCACACCGAGGTGCTCGGACCGGTGCCGATCGACCAGCGGTCGCCCGAAGCCGGCCAGCGCCTCATCCTGCGCACACCCCGTCGCGAAGGGGCCGAGCTGGCATCCGCCTTGATAGCTGTCGCCGCCGAACGCAGCGCCGCCAAGCAGCCCGGTTTACGCATCCAGATCGACCCCCCCACCATCTGACCCTGGTGGGCGGTGCGCCTGCGTCCACGATCTTGTCCGGGGTTCAGGGTGTGGACGCCAGTGCACCGCCCCTGACTTGGCGTGGACGCCACCGCACCGCCTCGGGCGCAGGCACCTAGACTCGATCCGTGAGAATCGTCTTTGCAGGAACACCCGAGACGGCGCTCCCGTCCCTTGAGGCATTGGTCGCCAGCCGTCACGATGTTGTCGCGGTGATCACCCGCCCGGATGCTCCCGCGGGCCGAGGTCGCACCCTGACGCCATCGCCCGTCGCGCTGGCCGCTGAGGCACATGGCATCGAGGTGCTGAAGCCGGCCAAGCCATCCGATCCGGAGTTCATGGCACGGCTGCGCGAGCTCGCGCCAGACTGCATCCCGATTGTTGCCTACGGTGCGTTGATCCGCCGCGAGGCCCTCGATATCCCGCCGTTCGGCTGGATCAACCTGCACTTTTCGGTGCTGCCCGCATGGCGTGGCGCCGCCCCCGTCCAGCGAGCCATCATGGCCGGCGACGAGGTCACGGGTGCGACGGTCTTCAGCCTCGTCGAGGAGCTCGATGCGGGGCCCGTCCTGGGCACGATCACCGAGCTGATTCGTCCCGACGACACCACCGCGGAGCTGCTCGAACGGCTCGCGGATTGGGGCAGCAAGATGCTCGTCGATGTTGTCGACCACATCGAGGACGGCGACATCGCGGCCGTCCCGCAGCCTGAGGACAACATCTCTTACGCCCACAAGCTCACGACCGAGGAGGGACGGATCGACTGGAATCGGCCGGCGTTCGCGATCGACCGGCAGATCCGCGGTTGCACACCCGCACCCGGTGCCTGGACTGTTCTTGGAGACGACCGGGTCAAGATCGGCCCCGCCGGGATCTCGGCACAGCGCTCGCTCCAGCCGGGTCGCATCGGCGTGAGCAAAAAAGAAGTTCGAATCGGCACGACCACGACCGACCTCGTCCTCGGCGACGTCCAAGCGGTCGGCAAAAAACGCATGCCCGCGCCCGACTGGGCGCGCGGCACGAACTTTGAATCGGAGCCGATCTTTTCATGAGCGATCCCGTACGTTCTGTCGCATTCCATGCATTGCGCGCCGTCTCCGAGCAAGATGCCTACGTCAACCTGATCCTTCCCGCGATGCTCGACGAGCACCACATCGAAGGGCGCGATGCGGCCTTCGCGACCGAGCTCGTGCACGGCACGCTGCGCCGACAGGGCACATACGATGCGATCATCGACAAGGTCGCGAGCAAGGGCGTCGGCTCGATCGACAAGCCCGTGCTCGATGCCCTGAGGCTCGGCGCGCACCAGCTGCTCAACATGCGTGTCCCTGCCCATGCCGCGGTCTCTGAGACGGTCGACGTAGTTCGCCGCGAGATCGGCCACAAGCCCGTCGCCTTCACGAATGCGCTGCTGCGCAAGATCGGCCAGAAGGATCTCAACGGCTGGCTCGCGGTCGTGACCGAGGGGCTCGACGGGCACGAGGCGCGCGCGGTCCGTTACTCGCACCCTGTGTGGATCGTCGAGGCGCTACACCAGGCGCTCGGTGGCCACGGAGCGCAGATCGACAAACTGCTGGCGGCAGACAACGTGCCGCCGCGAGTGACGCTCGTGGCACGGCCCGGCTTGTGCAAGCCCGAACAGCTGCCTGGCGCACCGGGTCTGCTGTCGCCCTATGCCCGCATCCTCGATGAGGGCGGCGATCCGGGCGCGATCCCGGCCGTGCGCGATGGCCGCGCCGGCGTGCAGGACGAAGGGTCCCAGCTCGTCGCGATCGCGCTGGCTGACGCTACGGTCGAGGGCAGCGACGCGCGCTGGCTCGATGTCTGTGCGGGCCCTGGCGGCAAGGCGGCCCTGCTGGGTGCGCTCGCAGCTCAGCGCGGCGCGGCGCTCGTTGCCAACGAGGTGCAGGAGCACCGCGCCGAGCTGGTCAGGCGAAGCGTTCGGCAGCTCAAGAACGTCGATGTCACGGTCTTTGACGGACGAGAGGGTCCGTGGGAGCTCGGTTCATTCGACCGCATTCTGGTGGACGCTCCATGTACTGGTCTAGGAGCGCTGCGCCGCCGCCCGGAGTCTAGGTGGCGACGTTCGGCCAAGGATCTGGAATCGCTCGTCCCGCTGCAGGAGGCACTGCTGGCCCGAGCGCTCGAGCTGGTCAGGCCCGGGGGAGTCGTGGCCTATGCGACCTGCTCGCCGCACGTGCGCGAGACCCGCGGCGTCCTCGACTCGGTCACCGCCGGGCGCGATGACGTCGAGGTCGAGTCGACTCACCAGTGGTGGCCGCACATCGACGGCACCGATGCGATGTTCTGCGCCGTCGTGCGCCGTCGATAGGCTCGGAGTATGGGCATCCAGATCACCCCGAGCATGCTGTCGGCAGACTTCGCCAACCTCGAGTCGGAGGCGGCCCGCATCAGCGGTGCCGACTGGCTCCACATGGACGTTATGGACAACCATTTCGTGCCGAACCTGACGCTCGGACTGCCGGTCATCGAGGCGCTGTCGAAGGTTGCCAAGCAGCCGATCGATGCGCATCTCATGATCGCCGACCCCGACCGGTGGGCGCCGGCCTACGCGGAGGCCGGCGCAGGCAGCATCACATTCCACGTCGAGGCTGCCGCAGCGCCGGTCCGCCTGGCTCGTGAGATCCGGGCACAGGGAGCTCGCGCATCGATGGCACTCAAGCCCGCCACACCGATCGAGCCATATGAGGACATGCTCCCCGAGCTCGACATGGTGCTGATCATGACGGTCGAGCCGGGCTTCGGAGGACAGAAGTTCCTCGACCTCTGCCTGCCCAAGATCCGCCGCGCCCGCAAGCTCATCGACCAGCATGGTGGTGACATCTGGCTGCAGGTCGATGGGGGAGTGTCCCTTGAGACGATCGAGCGCTGCGCCGACGCCGGTGCAGACGTATTTGTGGCCGGATCGGCGGTCTTCGGCGCCGACGATCCCGAGCACATGGTGGCTCAGCTCCGCACCTACGCCGGACGTCACAGCCACTGAGAAATGCGACGGGTTAACATTGACTCAACGAGCAATTGCTCGCGTGCTCCGGGGTCGGTGTAATTCCGAACCGGCGGTGATAGTCCGCGACCCGACGTTCCACTTCGGTGGGACTCGGTTGAGCCGGTGAAATTCCGGCACCGACGGTGAAAGTCCGGATGAGAGGCGCACGTGTGTCGAGACTCAGGCATCTCGACCGCAAGGTGGCAACACGCCCACCATTCACCCCGGGTTGCGCTTGCTGACCAGACACCCGGAGGACTGCATGGCATCAGAGGTCGAAGTCGCCGCGATGCGTCGCGCACTCGACGCAGCGGCCGAGACATTGCGGACGTTGCCCAATCCGCGGGTCGGCTGCGTGCTTCTGGCGCCGGACGGCACCGAGCTGGCCGTGGGTGCCCATCGGGGCGCCGGCACGCCGCACGCCGAGGTCGACGCCCTGACCCAGGCGGGTGCTGCCGCCAAGGGCGCGACGGCCGTCGTGACGCTCGAGCCTTGCAATCACCAGGGCCGCACAGGGCCATGCGCCCAGGCCCTGATCGATGCGGGTGTCGCCCGCGTGGTGTTCGCGCAGATCGACCCCGACCGCACGGCATCCGGTGGTGCGTCGACGCTTCGTGCCGCGGGCATCGAGGTCGAGGCCGGCGTGATGGCCGAAGAGGCGACCGACCTTAACGTGGAGTGGACCTTCGCGGTGACCTCCGGACGTCCTTTCGTGACGTGGAAGTACGCCGCGACACTCGACGGACTGAGCGCGGCTCCCGACGGCACGAGCAAGTGGATCACGAGCGACGAGGCTCGCCGCGACGTCCAGAAATTTCGCGCGCAGGCCGATGCGATCGTCGCGGGCACCGGCGCGGTTCTCGCCGACGATCCCCGGCTGACGGTCCGCGACGAGGACGATATGCCGCTGCCGTACGAGCGGCAGCCGCTGCGCGTCGTGGTGGGCGAGACCAAGATCCCGAACTACTTCCGGGTCTTCGACCGGGTCGCGCCGACGCTCATGATCCAGTCCCGTGACCCCGAGACCGTGCTGAAGAAGCTCGTCGACAACGACATCCGGCACATCTGGCTCGAGGGCGGTCCCCGCCTGGCCGGTGCGTTCTGGAATGCCGGCGTGATCGACCGAATCATCGGCTACATGGCCCCCGCGATGCTCGGCTCGGGGCGTGCCGCATTGGAAGGGGAAGCCGCAACCCTGGCTGACCTACGCCCGATCATCATCGAGGACCTCACGATGATCGGCCCAGACATCCGCATTATCGGCACCCCAGGACGCATGCAACGAGAGGACTTCGACTGATGTTCACGGGTCTGGTAGAGGAGAAGGGCACGATCACCGCGGTCGACGACCTCGGCGACTCCGTGCGGCTGACGATCAGCGGTCCCGTCGTGACGTCCGACGCCGGCCATGGTGACTCGATTGCCGTTAACGGCTGCTGCCTGACGGTCATGACACAGGACGGCAACACGTTCGGCGCCGATGTCATGCGCGAATCGCTCGACAAGACCTCGCTCGGCGATCTGGGCATCGGCGACGAGGTCAATCTCGAACGCGCGACGCAGGCCGGCGCCCGCCTCGGCGGCCACATCGTGCAGGGCCACGTCGACGGCACGGGCCGCATCATCGATCGCACGCCGAGCGAGCACTGGGAGGTCATCCGCATCGGGTTGCCGACCGATCTGGCGAAGTATCTGGTTAACAAGGGCTCGATCACGGTCGACGGCACCTCGCTGACCGTGGTCGAGGTCGTCGACGCAGATCCGGCAACCGGTGGATCGTCGTGGTTCTCGGTCTCGCTGATCCCTACGACCCTCGCTGACACCACGCTCGGCATCAAGGCACCGGGCGACCGGGTCAATCTCGAGGTCGACATCATCGCCAAGTACGTCGAGCGTCTGCTCGCAGCCAAGACGTCCATCGCCAAGAAAGTAGACAACGCATGACCGAGCACGAAAGCGTCCACCTCGACAGCATCGAGCGGGCCATCGAGGACTTCCGTCAGGGCAAGGCCATCGTGGTCGTCGACGACGAGGATCGCGAGAACGAGGGCGACATCATCTTCGCCGCGAGCAAATCGACGCCCGAGCTGATGGCATTTCTGGTCCGCTACTCCAGTGGCCTGATCTGCGCGCCGATCACGGGCGAGATCCTCGACCGGCTGGCGATCCCACTCATGACGCCCCACAACCGCGAGAAGATGCGCACCGCCTACACCGTGTCGATCGACGCCCGCGACGGCATCACCACCGGTATCTCGGCCACCGATCGCGCCCGTACGTGCCGTGTCCTCGCTGACTCCGCGACCGAGCCCTTCGAGCTCAACCAGCCCGGTCACATCATCCCGCTCCGGGCCAAGCCCGGCGGTGTCCTGGAGCGTGCGGGCCACACCGAGGCAGCTGTTGACTTCGCGCGCCTGGCCGGCCTCACGCCGGCAGGAGTCATCGGCGAGGTGCTTAACGACGACGGCACCCTGATGCGCGCCCCCGAGCTGCGTGAGTTCGCCGACAAGCACGGCATCGCGCTGGTTTCGATCGAGGATCTCCAGGTCTACCGCCGGCTCCACGAGTCGCAGGTTGATCGGCTCGCCACGACTCGTCTGCCCACCGAGTTCGGCGAGTTCGCGGCACACGGCTATCGCGACCGCATCGAGGGTTCGGAGCACATCGCGCTGGTCCACGGCGACCCCGGCACGCAGGACGTCCTCGTGCGCATCCACTCCGAGTGCCTCACGGGCGATGTCTTCGGTTCGCGTCGCTGCGACTGCGGCCCGCAGCTCGAGTTGTCGATGGCCGAGATCACCGCTGCTGGCGCGGGCATCGTCGTCTACCTGCGCGGCCACGAAGGACGCGGCATAGGCCTGCTGCACAAGCTGCA